>DAOVHJ010000303.1 GCA_030671945.1 Candidatus Heimdallarchaeota archaeon | reverse complement strand
TTCTATTCTTACAATTTAATGGCCAATTCAATCATTTTCTGAACAAACTACGAAAAAATTGTGGAACAATATTAATTTCTAATTAATTCCATTTTAATAACTAGTAGAGAATTATTCATTTAGACTTAAACTAATGAAGGAATTAACAAAGTGGGTTCAAGTAAAAAAGCATTAATCAGAAGTAACATCTGGACATTCTCTATTGGCGGGGCTTTACTAATTTACGGTTTGGTTATGATCTATTTCAAATATGTTCGTGATATTAATTTAATAGGAACAATCGGGCTCCCAATTGGTGGGGCAATAATTGTTGTTGCAGGAATTTCTAATGTTCTTACCTATCGAAATAGACGTGAAAGAGCTCTTGGGGCACTAACATCATACGAACGAGTATCCTTAACACAATTATCTTCAGAGCTAAAATTATCTGACAAACAGACAAAAGATATTATTGTAGACTTACGAGCTGATGGGAAACTTAAGGCTTCTTTCGAACCTGGAACAGGTGATGTATTGATTTTAGAAGTCAATGGTGAACCACCGATGGCCATCGTTCCTATGTCTTCCTCAGGATTACCAGAGCATGAAGAAAAGTACAAAGATAAACAATTACCAAAAGATAATCACTACTGCTCCTATTGTGGGTCTATAGTCAAACCTGAAGACCAATTCTGTAATAACTGTGGTTCATATTTGCATTAAGAACCAGTTCTATTCCTTTTTTTTGTCAACACAATTTTAATTAAATCTAATGCTATTGTAGCTGTTTATTATTTAATTGGTTGTGTGGAAATGTCTTTAGAAAAACCTAAACCCTATACAAGAGTAGTTATCATTTCAGTAGTATTAATTACAATATTTTCATTTGGAATTTTAATAATCATGAGTAGTTGGCTGCAAGGTGAATCAACTCGATTATTGGAGACAACTGAAGTAATTGATAATTTTGGGAATCTAGTTGATGCGGATATTCAAGTAATTCTGCAAGAAGATTCTGCTAAATATGAGACTGCATACTCAAATTTGAATGAATTATATGCTCTTAACGATAAATACAAAGCAATGATAGATTACAACCAAACGCACCCTCATAATTATACGCAACAGGATTTTGATGAAGTAAAGATAGATTTCACGGTAAAAATGAGATCAGTAAATTTCATTGTTCAAAGCACATCAGTGTATGATTATGGCGTAAATCAATTAGGTGCAAGTGTATTAAACAACTATTCTAACTTTGGCTTTGAATTCTATTTCATTACAAATCAATTGGTTAGATTTGCTGGAGAGTATGAGGAGATTCATGCTGAAATTCTAGATTACGTCAATGCTTCATTTGTTATATCTGGAGATTCACTTGAGCTTCCAAAAATACATTTTGAAAAATGGACATATCACTTGTATAATAATTTATCAATATTAGGGTCTATTGGACCAAAAAGAGCGTATGAATATATTATTAACAAACATAATGACAATTTCGATTTACCTCTGGTTAATCTCTCTCTCGCTCAATTAGCTTCCTATCATGACGAATATGTTTTATTACTTGATAAAGTAGATGTTACTTTTCAAGATCTCAATAATACTCTCATTACCTTAGCACTAGCAGGTGTTCTCATGGGTTTTGCTACATCATTTGAGAATATAAACTTACGAAGAATAAGCATGATTGTAGGACTAGTTATACTACTCTTGTCCATTTTCTATTTTACATCTTCTATTAGTACACTAGTAACATTAGCTGCAAAAGAAGCTGGAATTATAGAAGCACAAGGATTTGTTTTCGTTTAGAATTTTTTTCTTCTAAATTCCATTTTTCTTTCTATTCTTTTTTCTCTTCCTCTACTTCTTCTTCCTCGATTTTTGTTTCTTCAAAAACTTCTTCTATGATTTCATTTCGCAATTCATACATCGTTTCATAGGTTTTTTCAACTATCTCAGAGACTAATGCAGAGAAGACTTCTTTGGTTTCTTTCGTTACAACACGAGATAATTTTTCTCCGAGGATCATTTTCTCAATATCTGTCATATCATCCTTAGCAAGTTTAACTATTAATTTTGAGACTTTTGCTGTAACAGTTTCCTGAATGTCGGAGGTGATTGCTTTAAGCTTCTCCTTTGCAATTACTTTCCCTAACCCATCATTAATTTCTTCTTCAATCTCTTCCATCACTTCATCGAATATTGTTTTCGCTAATCCTTCAAGTTCTTCTGTCATTTTAGAACCTCATAATCATATTTTATACTAGGTGTGAATGATTTCCATGTAATAAATATTACCAACTACTTATTTTGTAATTATTGCAATAAAAAAAATAAAAAATTAAGGCTTAATAACCGCTCTGAAATCCGCTTTAAAAGCCTTTAATTGGTGATGAACTTTATTTACTGCATCAGCTTCGAGTGGAACAGTTTTAGTGACAACATGAGTTAAATCAATTTTTCCTTGATCAGCTAAATCTAAGAGAAATGGTAATTCGGATAATAAGTGATCTGAGCAACCGATGATTTCTTTCTCTTTACAAATTGCTTCATAGGAATCAACTTCGTATTTCTCTTTAGTTATTCCAACTAATCCTAACCGTCCAAATCGTCCTAGTACTCGTGTTCCTTGGTCCAAAGTCAAAGGCAAACCAACTAATTCTAAGGCAACATCAACACCGTTACCATTGGTTAATTCCATGATTTGTTCAACAGGATCACTTTCCTTAGCATTAATAGGAATCGCACCCATTTCTTTCGCGGACTTTAATTTTACAGGATCAATATCCACAGCATAAATATCTCTAGCACCAAACGCTTTTGCTAATTGGAAAGCAGAAACACCTAATCCGCCAAAACCAAAGATAGCTATTGTTTCACCAGGCTGCAATCGTGTTTTCTTTATTGCATGGAATGAAGTAGCAGTAGAACACATCATAACTGCAGCATGGTCAAAGGAAACTGAATCAGGAAGTTTGTAAATACCTCGAGAAGGCACAGAAATGTATTCAGCATAGCCACCATCAATGCTTTTTCCTATCATTTTACCCTTTTCACAAAACTGCTCGGTTCCTTTCACACAGTAATAACACTTACCACAAGTAATCATGTAGTTAACACACACGCGATCACCTTTCTGGAACCTGGTTACATTTGGACCGACTTCTACAACAATTCCTGCAACCTCATGTCCCAAAGTAATTGGAAGTTTATCAACAGATCCTACCCCATCTCGATAATGAACATCAGAATGGCATATACCTGCAGCTTTAATCTTAACTAATACTTCATCTGCTTTTGGTTCCGGTTTTGGAACTTCTCGGTTTTCTAAATCCTTATCTACATAAATTAATTGGACAGCTTTCATAACTCGTATAATCACACATTTCTTTAAAATTGTTAGGTAGAAAATCAATTAAAATAAAAGAAAAAGCAATAGGTATTATTGTTGTTTATACCTATTATTTCGAAACATTAGCTGCGAAGGCATTGCAATTCAACCAGCCTTCTCGTTCGAGGACTTCATCAGACATCTTTAGTATCTTCAATTTTTTGTGCAAACAAGTGAATTTGAT
>DAOVHJ010000283.1 GCA_030671945.1 Candidatus Heimdallarchaeota archaeon | reverse complement strand
ATGCACGTGAGCATCCCATCTTGGTTCTGAATATTTGAATTTTATATGCTCAAATCCGTTTGTGCTGTTTTTGTCTTCTGCTGCTGTCAAAAATTGTTCCTCGGAATTCGTTTTATTTTTCTACATTTATCTATTTTTGCTTGTGTTTAAAGGTAGTGCTTTTCAAAGTAAGAGTTAATCTTAAGATTGTTCCTTCACATTATTGATTTATGTCAAAATACGAGATTAAGAGCTACCAAGAAGCTTTCTTGGAAGCCCAGGAGAAAGTGGGAAAAGAAGCCACAAAAGATTGGCGTGGTTTTGGTCAAACACCAGCTACTCAATTAAAAGTAAACTATTCTCGAGAAGGATTTGACCCCGAAACAAAGCTTTACGCTTTCAAAGGAGACGAAATGGTTGCATTTCTAACTTCTTCCATTGTCCCCGAAAGCGAAGACGGTATTAAACGTGCTAATCTTGAATTTGCTTTGTGCTTACCTGGTCACGAAGAGTGCTCTGAATTACTATTTGAAAAAGCTGTCGAAAATCTAAAGAAAAAGGGTGTACAAAGAATTCAGACTCGAGTCGGAGAGATATACAAAGGTACAGTTGAAAAAGCAAAGAAACACGAATTAAAATACTCTCGAGACCTCTACATCTTGATGGAAGCAAAATTGAAAGACCTCTCAACACAGGAAAGCGAGATTGAGGTTTTAGAATTTGATAAATCCCGAGATTTAGAACAGATGGTAAAGATTTTCGTAGACAAACTAGGTGCTCCAGAGGAATATGCAAGAGCCAACTTTGAAAGAATGAGTAAGGATAAAGAAACTTTTGCAATTCACATGGTCATTCGCGAAGATGATAAAATAGTAGGACGAGTTTTAGCTTATCGTAGCCAGAATGATCCAAAAGAATTCAATTTTGGAAATCTATATTATGAAGATGATAAGTATTTTTCACCACTTCTTTCAATTGCAATAAATAAGCTTAAAGAATTAGGTGCTGAAAAGACTGGTCTTTTCCTATCTGGCGACACACTCCCACTCGAAGAGAAATACAAATCATTTGGTTTCTCACAATCAGGCAAAATTGACTTTTATGAAAAAGAGATCTGAACATTAGATCTCGATTTTTTTCTTTTTATTTGATTATAGAAGGCATTTCGATTTTTTTTAGGTGAAAAAACGAGTGAGGGGAAAGCTCGTAAAACCCCTCACTTTTGATGTGAATTTAATATGAGTTACTAACCCAAAAGACTATCCGACTTAACTTGTACGTTTGTTATATTGTACATAATACTATATTGATGAAGATATTAAAGCGATATAGAAAACAAAAACAAGGTGTCTAGTGTATGAAACCAAGATATATAGTAAAAACGTTCGCTAATTATTGTCGATGTTTTTAGTGCTAAAAATTAACTAAATCCTTCTTCTCTTTCATTTATTAAAAATTAACAAATTCTGCTTTAGCTGTTGCTTTACCCTGTTCATCTAGTATAATCTCTAGTATCGCAGCATTACCGTGGGCCCCGGCTCCAGGATTAATACAAAGTGTTTCACTAATCATACTGATAGACTTTGATTCGTGAATATGCCCACATAAAACCAGAATTGGTTTTTCTCGTTCAATAAAGTCCCTCACACAGAAACTCCCAACATGAGTCCCCCTCCTAATTTTGTCTGCTTCTGAATCTAATGGAGGAGTATGAGAAATAAGAATTAGTGGGTCATCATTTGGTCGTTCCTCCAAAGCTTTCCCTAACAATAAACTCAACATCTCTTCAGGCAACTCATTTGGGGTTCTAAAAGGAGTTGGATTAGATGCTCCAAGACCAATGAAATTGAAACCTTGGAAATTTCGTATTCTTGCATGCAGTGGTTTCACATTTGAAAACTCAATATTATCTGAATCCTCTGAGTCCATATTGCCTGGAACATAGAAAATTGGTTTGTCTAATTTGTCTAGCTCTTCTAAAATCTTTTTTACTTTTTTCGGATTACCAAATGTTGTTAAATCTCCAGCTACAGCAATTAAATCTATTTTTTCTTCTTCAACAATCCTTGTGAGACTTCCAATTGCTATTCTTCCTCTTGAGTGTAAATCTGTCAATCCAAGTATTTTTAGAACCATTTTAATCCACCATTTGTTTCTTTGCTTTCTTTTAATTGTTCTATTAATAGAACAAAAAAATAAAATATTTCCTTAAAAAAAGGAGAAAAAAAATGATTATCTACTCTTTTGAGGTAATTTCGTTCATATAAAAGAGATAATCAGTCCCTACTACTTCCTTGTCTAATTTCTTCAGAGCAATGATTATTTGACCTCGATGGTATGTTGAATGAGTTATGTATTGCAGCAAGAAATCAAATTTGTTGATTTTGAAGCTTTTTCCTAAGAACGGTGGAACCATTACTTCCCCTGAAACATTACTTTGTAATAATTGAGAATATTTCTGGTCAGTTTGTTTCCATGCTTCAAGAATCTCTTGTTGAGGTAATTGTTGTAGTTCCTTATATCTTGCATTAAATATTTCGGGATCAACATCATCTACTAATGCCAAGCAAAATTCACAAGCACCCATTGAATGTAAACACAAATCACGAATGGTTTTGTGGCTGAAATAATCTCCAAGTTCTTTAGTAAACTCCTCTTTTGAGATCTTTTCTATCATTACTCTGATTTTATCTCCCGCCCATAGATGATAATTTGCATAATTAGTTATATCCACAAAAATCACTTCTTCTCTTGTTTCTTCAGAAATTTATACCAACCCTCAATACTTGCTGTCAACCAATTTGCAGTAGGTCTACAAGCATAATGCCAATCTGATTGAGTAGTACCAAAATATTCAGGTAATTCTGGATGGTTGAGCACTTTTTTCAAAGAAACATCTTGCTTTATTTGTTCTTTTAAAAAAGCTGTCAATTTGTCATAATATGATTGAATATTGGTGATGTACTCTTTTGTAACCGGTTTTCCATGACCTGGTATCACGTGTTCAATATCCATTTCTTCCCAAGATTGAAGTAAATCTATTGTCTTCCAATTCGAGTCGAGTAATTGTGGATAACATTCAAGTAGATTATCACCAGCACACATGGTTTTTTCTTGAGGATAGTAAACAAACGCTGAACCTGCAGTATGATTACCTATTACTTTGAATAGAATTTCATGTTCTCCAGAGTTTATTCGATATTCATCTTTAGCACCTATATTTGGCAAAAATAAATCTGCATTCCTAATATCATTTGCCAGAACAGAATCTTCTGCAGCATATTGTTCCGCATACTCGAGTAGTTCTTCGGGGCTCAAATATCCTTTAAGATCTTTCTTAAGTGAATCTAAGCCTTTCTTTGATACGACGATATCAATATCTTTGAAAGCTTTCATTGCTAGAATGTGGTCCCAGTGTGTATGTGTTAGAATTAGGTGGCTTGTTTTTCTTTGAAATTTCTTTTCCATATCTTTTCTGAATTTCTCAGCGACTTCCAAATAAACTCCACAATCAACAAAAACCAGCTTGTCAGGTAATGCTAAACAAGACATTACTATTGTTTGAGCAGCATTATTTATTTTTGATTTTTTACGATTTGTAGCATTAGCAGCTACAACATTTTTAGTTACTTCAAAATACGACATATTTGGATTACTGATTTTGAATTAATAAGATATTACTTCACTTAGGTTTTTTTAGTTCCTTATACCGGTAACAATCAATAGTATGATCATTTACCATTCCAACAGCTTGCATAAAAGCATAAACAATGGTCGGTCCCACAAATCTGAAACCTCGTTTTTTCAAATCCTTACTGATTTTTTCTGAGAGCTCAGTTTTCGCCGGGAGTTCCCTCAAACTTTTCCATTTGTTTTGAATT
>DAOVHJ010000050.1 GCA_030671945.1 Candidatus Heimdallarchaeota archaeon | reverse complement strand
TAGTCTTTTTGTAATTGATAAATATCCGATTGAAGAATGGAGACATAAGGCACTCTCTTCCCCATAAAAAATGTCATTTGATCCCTAATCTTTTCCTGGGCGGGGCTATCCGACTCTTATTTTCCCGCTCAGCTAATTTATGTTAGTCGACAATGACCATAAATAGAAATACTCTTTTTCCCTAATAAAACTGAACGATATGGACTACTCAAGACTAATCTCTAGAATAGCTGCTGATAATGACAGTAATAGGTTAGGTAAAATTGTACGAATTGAAAGTTTGATTGGGAAAACTATCAAAAAATACAAACCATATGCAATGGTCTTAGTTAGAAAGTACTTCAAAAAAGACGTTTTAGTTCCCATAGATATTAAAAAACTTATCAAAGTAGAAGGAACATATGCTTGGTTCAATATCACAAAAGAAGAATTCGAAGAGGAAGTAAAAAGGCTTAGAGAGATAAAAACTGAACGAGATATTTATCCTGGAGATGTTGGAGTTACTCGCACTCGTACTGGTCTCGTTCTGGCGTATTTAAATTGAGGCCATTCAAGAAAAGAAAAAAAAAGATAATCAATTTTTTTCCACTTTAACATACATTTTCCTATTCAATATCTCTTGAAAACAAATGTGAGATGGTATTATGAAAGAGAAATCACTTCAAGTTAGTTGGGATTGGACTAAAGTCGAAGACCTCACTTATTGGAAGATTCCAGATGGTTATGTAATGAGTTTACCATATTATATTGGGAAACCACCTGCAAGAGTATTTGATTTAGGTTGTGGTGTGGGGCGTCATACAGTTTATTTCGCTTCTCTTGGGTATGAGGTTGATGCTTCAGACCTCTCTAGTGATGCTGTTAAAAGCACACAAGAATGGCTTAAAAAGAATGAACTCAAAGCGAATGTTTACCAAGGGAAAATGACCGATCTTACTCAACCAGATAATCATTACGATCTAGTACTTGCGTTTAATGTGATTTATCATGCTTACAAAGATGATATGATCCATGTTATCAATGAAATTTACCGAATTATTAAACCAGGAGGTTTCTTCTTTGGGACTATCTTAACCAAAGAACCAAATCAACCGTTTTATAATTCAAAAGGAGTTATTGATGAACAAACACTTATCAAACTAGAGGAACCCGAAAAAGGCATTCCACACTTCTTCTCTTATACTAAAGATGTACTAGAGTTCTTCAAAAATTTTGAAATAAAAGATCTCTACTATAAAGAATGGTACCGTGCTCCATATACAATTGAGAGCATTAATGACAAGAAGGGATATGGACATTATATTCTCTTTGCTCAGAAACCCAAAAAGAAGTAAAGTTTACAATAGTAGAACAAGAGCAATAATTGCTCCAATAATCGTTAGAAAAATTGGTATACCAATTGCTAGGGCTTTCTTTACATTCCTAAATTGATGAGTGTAACATGCTTCAGGACATATTTCCATACATGTAAAACAGGAAATACAGCCTTTGAAATCAATAATAGGTTTCTCATTACCTTTCTTATCTTTAACTATCTTTATCACTTGTTCCGGGCATGCTCGTTCACAATCTTGACATCCAATACAACCTGAAGTATATTTAGGATGTCTGATTGAAATATTCGAGAATCTTTGGAATGGAATAACAGCAATTTTCGCAGTTACTGGTAATTTGAATTTCTTTTGATGATCGGCTATTTTTTCTCCAAGAATTTTTATCTTGGTTAGATCTATTTCACCTAATCCTTGTTCTGCAGCATATCTTGTTGCAGGAACTTTCTTTGGATCATGTCCCATTAATTTGAAGGCAACAGCATCTAACGCAACTGCATCTACACTTGCTAAAATAAGATTCATTTCGACTGCTTGTCCACTGGCTCCCGGTCCCTTGCCTTCTAGAGCGATGATTGCATCCATAACATTGAGTTTTATTTTGGGTTTTTCAAAAGCATATAAATCAACCAAGCATTGTGAAAATCCTTGGATACTAGCTCCTAACGAATGAATTCTTGTTTTATCTCCTCCAGTTATAGTACCAAAGAGGTTTTTAATTGCTCCAGTATAAAGTGTCATTGAATGAGTTTTCATTTTAGGGACATTAATTATCGTTTTAGCATCAAGAACATCTTTAGCAATGTTTACTTTTCGAAGCTTCTTTCCCTTAACATCAACATTTATCGGTCCGTTTTTCTCTAAACTTCGAATTTCAACATTATCAAATTTCTCACTTATCTCGAGATAATCGCTTTGTAATATAGCTTCTCGCGTTCCACCATCATGACCAGCTGCACTACAATCCCCAATGATAACTTTTTTCTGAAGTTCAAGAAGCATTTTGCTTAAAGCTTCAAGAACCCTAGGATCCGTTCTAATCTTATCCCGGACTTCTTTTTTTTCGGGGGCAATTAATAAATTAGGTTTAAGTAAAATCACATCTTCATCGGAAACGAATTGTTCTATACCCCCTAGAAGATTTACAGCTTTTCGAACTGCTGCTTCTACATCAGATTTTTCCACATAAACAATCGCTACGCTGCTCATTGGTAATTCATCACTATATATAGAAAGAAAAAATATATTCTTTTTGCTTCACAATAATCGAACATCGGGAAGCCAAATTATACGTAAATCTTACAGCGATAACAATACCATCGATCATATTGTTTGATATAAGATAATTTGCTTCCGCATTTTGGGCATCGTGCTTTTGCTGCTTTCGTTTTCACTTCTTTATCTTTCTTAGGTTTCTTTTCCACCTCTTTCTTTGGTGGAGCTTCTAGCTGTACTGAATCTACATCCTCTATTATTTCATCCTTCTCAGTTTCTTTTAGGATATCAGTAATTCTTTCCTCCTCATTATTCTCTTCTAGAATTTCCATCGATTCAAGTGAGGTTCTATCTAAAGCTTCGAAACTCGTATCTTTTTCTGTTGTTGTGCTTATATCATTTAAAGAAGGGACAGGTATTGTTTCTGTCATTTCTGAGATCTTTGTTTCATCAAAAACCGTTTCATCGATTGGTCTATCAGTATCTATAGAGAATACTTCTAGTTGATTTTCCAAGCTACTTATCTTCTCTTTTAGCTCTGTAATATCTGCTGCTGTTGTCTCAGCTGAAACTTTTTTTGTTTCAACATTCAGTAATCGTTCTTCTAAGGCAATAGTAATTTCAGTTAATTGGCTGATTTTATCCATTACTGTTTTAATAACAAATTGAACTTCATCACTTTCCAATTCTGAAATGTCTATTTTATCATTTTTAGCTGCTTTTTCTTTGTGAGTTGGGGCATCGGGCACAGTAATTAAATCTTGTACTTCTTGATGATGTTTTTCTAAAATTTTATCATCTATTTCTGTACCTTGCCCCTCAAAAGGGAAACCTTCTTTCTCCAAAAACATTTTTCCCATCATTTCAAAAGCTTCAGGGATGTTTTCTCCTGTTTTCGCAGAAGTTGCTAAGTATGCAGCTTCTATGTTCTTCTTTTTCCTTAGTTTTTCAATTATTTTCTTTATATCTTCATCTTTAATCTTTATCTGATCTTTCAAATCGGATTTGTTCCCTACAACAATAAAGATTTTTAGAAAACTACCAGAATGATTAATTGCTTCTTCGGCCCATTCTAAAAGTTTTTCTAAAGTATCTGGTTGTGTGAGATCGAAAACTAAGAAACCGCATTTGCACCCACTGTAAAAAGATGATCTAACATGTCGATACATCTTTTGTCCAGCAAGATCCCAAATTTGGAAGTGAACTTTATTTTCACCAAGTTCTATAGCCTTAGAAGCAAAATCAGCACCAATTGTTTTGATGTATTCGCTCTTAAAACCTACACCCATAAACTTAGAACGTATACTAGTTTTCCCTACCGATCCTTCACCCATCAGTACAACTTTAAAGACAAATTCTCGTTTTATGTCTGACATTTCTCGGGACTCCTTTTGGTAGATTATGGTATTAAATTCATTAATTTTGGTAAATGGATTTATTTGACTGCAATTAAATATTTGCTATTATGTAAAAATCTATCTAATCAGTCTTTTTGTTCTATTATTAAATACTTGTTTTTTTTTGTTCCCTTTTGCAAGATTTATTAAACGGTTCTTCACACATATATAGTATTGAACTATATGCGTGTAGTTTGGAGTCTTTGAATGTGCCTCGTCGTCAATCTAAGAAGATTAAATCTTTGTGGAATGAATATCCTGATTATACCCCAATTAATAATGTCGATGAAAAACCTTTGTTTGATGAGACCAGAGTAAGTGATGAACATAGGGTACTTGGACAGATTATACGTGAGAATTGGTATCTTGTACATCCGCTTGCTCGAGATTATATGCTTTCATCAGCCTCAGAATGGAGAACATTACTCACAGAGACAGGAATGATACAATCAAATTTGGATACAAAGCAAAGGAGCCTTGCTGGGATTCAAGAGGAATTTGACAAAAAGAATCAAAGAATACTTCTAGAAAAAGATGCTGAAATTGAAAGAATCAGAGAAGAAATTGCAGAAAGCTTTCAAGAAACCTTAGAGCAAAAAGATCAAGAGATTGCTAACTTGAAAATTTTTGTTGATTCTGTTGATGAAACCTCTATAACAAGAAGCAATATAGAAACCGAACTTAGTGAAAAGGATCGCAAAATAACTGAGTTGGAATCTGTTATCAATGGATTAAATGATAAGTGTCGACAGCAAGAAGTTGAAGCAATGAATGTTCAAACAGGAATTAGTAAAAACTTTCAGCAGCAGATCAATAATATAACCAATGAACTCAATGAGAAACAAGAGCAAATTGACAAACTTCGAGAGATTTTGAATAAGGCGAAAGAACAATTAATTATCTTAAAAGGAAGAAGTTCGGATTCTTCTGAATCAAAAACTCAACTGGAAACAAAAGTTGAAACACTTGAACGCATGCTAGCAGAACGAGATGAGAAACTCAGAAAAGTTGTTAAGACAATAGAAAGCTTGGAATGAGATTTTGGAGTATAAAGCTATATTGAACAGCAAGTTTCGATTTGTTCTACTTTTAACCCAAATTCACTCTTAGCAAAATCTAATGATCTCTTTTTAGGGACTGCAATTCTATTTATACCAGCTAATATTGCTGCTTGTTCGTAATCTATTTGCCTTACTCTCATGCAACCAAGTGATTGCTCAAGGTCTGGTTTTCTTAATCGAGTATAAAGTATTAATTTAGTCAAGAAATCTTTATTGATAATCTTTGAGTTTTCCATAATTGTTCCTTTAGTTGGAATTAAACCCAAAAAAACAATTAATGGTATTTCATATTTCAAAGCAGTTTCTAAAGCATCTAAATTTCCTTTTTCTTCACCGAAATGAAGTCCAAGACAAATATGAGGAACAACATGCAGCCCTGCATTAACTAGAGACTTAAAGGAATCAATGTAGTCTTTTCCTCGTTTGTCATTCTTTATTACTTTAGAAATAACTTCATCGTCAGTTATCAAGTCAAAAGAAACAGCATCTACTCCAGCATTTGCTAGTGCTTGTGCTTGTTTAGAACTTACAAGACCAGGGTGGACATTGATTTTCAAATTGGTTTTGGATTTAATGCGAGAAATAGCTTCCAAATAAGGTTCAAATGGCACTATAGATTCTTCATCATATCCTCCACTTAGTAGTAACCCTTTACCTTGATTTTTTTCTAATTTAATTGCAAAATTCACTAAGTTATCTGCCGAATTTATCTGATGCATATTTTTCAAGTAGTGTTTATTACAATGTAAGCAATTTAGAGCGCAGGAAGCTCCTGTTACACTAATAGATGGGAAATTTTTACTAGGGTAGTAGACTTTAAGAATTCGTCCAAAATTATTCCAACTTAATGATCTTCCTTCTTCTAAAAGCTGGTCTAATTCTTTCTGTGTTGTATTTAGTACCTCTGTAAAATCTATTTTATTATTCATACAATCCTACCGAAACTTCATCTATTCTACTTAATGCATATTTGCCAAGGTTTTTAATACATTTTGTTGAATTACCTTTGTAGTTGATTATTTAGTTATACTCTCTGGAGAATTAACTCATGGGTTACTTGAAAGGATTCTTTACATCTCTTGGTATCACTTATCCAAGTTTTCTATTCATACATATCTATTTGAATAGCATGACTGTTACTCAATTCTTTGAGGAAATGATAAACACTCCTTCTTGGGAATACTTGCTGGAAGTCTGTGAAACAGCAATAGTGGGACCCATTAGTGTGTTTTTCGCCCCCAGAGATGCAATAAGTATCGTTTTAGTTTTACTTCCTTGGGTTGTTGCAGCATTCGTTGCTAGCTTTTTCTTTAGAAAGAAGCATGCAGCTCGTGGTGGTTTAGCAACAATAATTATACTACTCTTAACTGCTGAAGTTGTTTACTATATTATATACCAAGCCGGATTAATTGGTACTTCATTATTCACTACCTTTGATAGCTGGTTTTATGGTTTCTTAATAATAATTGGTGTGACAACTCTTATTGGAATTTTATCAGGATTGATTAGTCCATTCAAAAAGGATGGAATGCCTGCGAGACGAGTTAGACTTCCAGAAATTGTCATTGAAGAAGAAGAAACAGTACCTGAACCTTACTATATGCCAACTGAAAGTCCAAGTAGAGATCAATATGCAGCAACACATCAAGCACAACCAACAACAAGATCACAACAAACAACTTGTGAGTTCTGTGGATCATATTTAGATTATGATACAGAATTCTGTAGTGTTTGTGGGAATCGAGTCCACAACGGTTAAACTAAAAATACGCTGATAATTGCTTTCAATCTTCTCTAATATGCATCGTCATTGTACTTGAGATATTAGAGTATGATCTTATATTTTCTGTAACCAGTTTATTCATGGCATCTTCTGAGTCAGCTTCTATCTTGAGGATAATATCAAACAAACCCCAGACTAAAGAGATTTCTTCTAAGCCAGCTAACTTTGTTAGCTCTTCAAATAAATCAAATTCTGTTCCGCCCTTTACATTAATCAATACATAGGCTCTAACCATTATTTCACCGACTGGTTTACAGTTTTTATATTCATAATTTACCAAAGCTTTGGTGCAATTATTTAATTCCTAATAAAAATAGTTTAATCCAGATAATAAATTTTTATATGATGACTAAGGTGTTTTGTTCTTAAAACCATCTTTGGCGTTGATAGAATGAATTCAGACCCTCAAAGACCATACAAAACAGAAAGTGGCGTAAAATTACTAGTCTACTATATTCGGCAAGATGATCCTAAGAAATGTACAGCAGTACATTTAAACAAAATGGGTAAGGTAGAACTGGTTCACAAAGCAGGAAATCTCCCAAGAAATGCTGTTTTATTGAATCCCTTTTCAACAAAAGCTTTATCGATTGAGGATCTCCCGGTGATACAAACTAAAGGATTAATTGGTCTTGACTGTTCATGGGTTTCTGCGAAAAAAGTTTTTGGAATAGAAGAGGGTAATGAGGTACAATTAAAGAGCACAAGAAGTTGGCGATTTGTTGATAGGATTCTCCCTTACTTACTTGCAGCAAATCCTGTTAATTATGGAAAACCCTGCAAACTAAGTACTGCAGAAGCATTAGCTGCGGGACTCTATATTGTTGGTTACAAAAAAGATGCAAGATATTTAATGGAGGGTTTTAAGTGGGGTGAAAACTTTTTTGCTCTGAACTTCGAGTTACTCGAAGCTTATGCAGATGCGAAGAGTAGTCTTGAGGTAGTTCAAATACAAAATGATTATTTGGATACAATATACAAAAAAGAATAAACAGTAATTACATTAAATAATGTGATAAATTGAATATCTAATAAGGAAAAAAAACATCTCAAAATTACAGGAGTTTGCTGAATTTGTTAATAGGAATTGTTGGTAAACCATCGAGTGGAAAAAGTACTTTTTTGAATGCTGCATGTTTAACTTCTTCAAAAGTAGGAGATTATCCCTTCACCACAATTGAACCGGTGCCAGGTACAGGATATGTGAGAATTCCTTGTGCATGCAAAGAATTAGGTGTAGAAGATAATCCTCAAAATTCAATCTGCATCGAAGGAACTAGATTAGTACCAATTCCTTTGCTCGATGTTGCAGGACTTGTTCCGGATGCATGGGAAGGTCGTGGTCTTGGCAATAAGCTCTTAGATGATTTGAGACGTGCAGACGTATTAATACATGTCGTAGATTTTTCTGGCTCATTAGATGCTGATGGAAATAATATCGAACGAGGCTCCTACGATCCAGAAAAGGATATTGTATTTTTAGAACGAGAAGTAGTGAAGTGGCTAGAACAATTATTACATAAAGATTGGACTCGTCTTAGTCGAACTTCTGAAACTGAGAAAATCCCTATTGATAGAATACTTGCAGAAAAACTTGCAGGACTGCAAATCAAACAATCACACATAAAGAAAGCACTAACAAAATCTGGTTTAAACATTGCAATTCCAACTAAATGGTCTAAAGAAGAAATCCTCCAATTTTTGACTATATTAAGATCAATTGCTAAACCAATGATTTTTGCAGCAAATAAGATTGATATTGAAGGTTCGGAGGATAATTTCAATCGTCTAAAAGATCAATATGAGAAGGATTTAATCCCTTGTTCCGCATTAGCTGAATACTTTCTAAGGAAATTTTCTGAAAAAGAAATTATCTCTTATACTCCTGGAGACCCCGATTTTACAATTCTAAAACCAGACAAGTTGTCAGAGAAGGATAGTGCAACACTTGAAAAACTGCGTAAAGATATTCTTCAGAAACATGGTTCAACTGGTGTTCAATCACTCATTAATCGTGCCGTTTTTGATATAATGGATGTTATAGCTATTTATCCCGTTGAAGATCAACAAAAATATACTGATCATGGTGGAAATGTTTTACCTGATGTTTATTTAGTTCCTAGAGGAACAACTGCAAGAGAATTTGCTGGATTGATTCATCAAGATCTGGCTAAATCTTTCATTAATGCAATACTTGTGAAAACACAGCGAAGAATCGGAGATAATTATGAACTTGAAGACGGAGACATTATTAAAATAAATGCCGCTGAAGGATTGAAGTAATCAAGTGAGGAAGACGCCATGAGTAAAAAAATCGATGACTATCCAATTCTAAAGAAAGAAGTAGAAAAAAAGGAAAAAGTGATTCATCTACAATATGTTGACGAGGTGTTAGCAAAGCAAATAGAAGAGGATATAGAAAAGGAATCAGAGCTTCCTGAGAAAATTGTTTCCATGCCAGATCCCTTTAAATTCACAGGTTATGATCCAAACGTTGTAGATTTTATTAGACGCTGTAATACAGTAGACCAAGCTATGGAAATTATCGATTATCTTGAGAATATTGGGGACATTAGTACTTCTGAAGGAGAAAAAATAAGAAAACGAATTGAAACAGAAGGTTTGAGGAGCTTTGGTCCCAAAAAAGAAAAAGGATTCTATTTTAATCAAGATGAATGAAATTTCTAAAAAAAATTATTCATTTTAATTTAATGAATTCCCAGGGATACAATTCTTTAACAGCTCGATTCTCAACAATACCTTCGATACTCATACCATGTTCTTTGAGCGCTCTCCTCCAATCTCCTAATCCTCCTCCCAATTTCGCAGCAAATTTCAAAGGTTCAGATATTTCTTTACCACTAATCGATAGGATTGTTTGAATTCTTGACATTTTTGGATTTGTTATTTCACAATCTACTTTTGCTATATTTTTTATTTTACTTTTCAATAGTTTACTTTTCGCTTGTAATTCTTTTAAAGAAAATAGTGATTTTCCTTGATATCCTGTCCAAGGTTTTGGAACAAAAAACCCACAAGAGATTCTTAATTTTCTTATTTCTTTTCCTGCTTTGGACATTTGTTCTGCTAATGTAGCTATTGCTTCCACATCATCTGCAGTTTCATCAGGCAATCCAAGTATGAAGTATGCTTTAACTCGAGAGAGTCCACCTTCAGAAGCTGTCTTAACCGCTTGGACAATCTCATCATCATTTACTCCTTTGCATATTTGTTTGCGGAGTTTTTCAGTTCCGGATTCCGGAGCAGTTGTAATTGTTCTTTGCTTAGCTTTCACTAATAATTTGACTAGCTTTTCTGTTATTTTATCTGCTCTTATAGATGGAAGAGAAAATGTAAGATTATCATTTAAGATGTTTTCACATAGGTTTTCTAAGTCCTTGTAATCTGAAATCCCTGAGCCTATGGGTGTAATTTTATTAACATTACACTCTCTAGTTCCTGCACGATATAATTCTGTAAGCTTCTCTAATGAACGATCCCTCTTCGGTCGATTAATTCTACCAGTCAAGCAAAATGAGCACCCACGATTGCATCCTCTCACAACTTCTAGCATAAAGGATTTTCCAAATACCCCGTACCAAGGATCCTCTTCCTCAACTTGTGGTATAATTTGTTTTATTGGATAAAAGTAATCATCAATATTCCCTTTCGGTGCATATTTTACAGTTTTATCCTCTTCTATTTCCGGAACCCACATCCATTCAAATTCATTCAAAACTTCCATACGATTCTTTCGGTTATTTTTTCCAAGCAATCCTTCAGTCATGAATTCTTCATTTACTGGTTCTAAATCACCAATCATGAATGCATCAATAAAAGGTGACATTGGAACTGGATTCGATTGTACGCATGGTCCACCAGCAATAACAAGAGGATGGTTATCATTTCTTTCGCTTGATTCAAGTGGAATATTTGATCTCTCTAATATTTCGAGTACATTCGTAAAATCATCTTCATATTGTAAGGTAAAAGCGATAACATCCATTTCTCTTATAGGTCGATCAGACTCGAGTGTATATGGTTCCACTGTTTTTTTGAGTGGAAGAAATGTTCGCTCACATGCTACTCCTTCATATGAATTCCAAAGACGATAAATTAACTGTAAACCGAGTGAAGCCATACCTGCTCGATAATTAT
>DAOVHJ010000095.1 GCA_030671945.1 Candidatus Heimdallarchaeota archaeon | reverse complement strand
TACAAGGAAGTCTGAAATCCATCAAATCAAAGAAAGAAAAACATAAAGAAATAATTCTAGAACGCAGAATCAAAAATCTACGATATAAAGGCACTTTATACAAGGATAGTTATTCGAAAGTTCTTGAAATTGCCAAAGAGAACTTCTGGTTTGACGATCAGCTTCTCAAATTCTTCATTTATACTCGAGCAGATAAACACTTTTCAGAAGCACGAGAAATCTTAACAAAAAATCCTCTTGATCCCAGTTTATTATTAACAATCGATTTTGAGATTGCACTTTGTAAGGGACAAGCAAAAATTGCTACAGGCTCATATTACCTTGAGTTAGCAATAAACTCTCTTATGTTAGACAATCATCAACAAGCTTATGATTATTTTATGATTGCAAATAAAGAATTCAATGGTAGCCTAAAGGAAATGAATCAACTTCCTGTTGAATCGGTTGTATCCCAAGATCTAGTTGATCAAATTGAAGCAAATATTGAATTCACAGAGGTCTTTACAACACTAGTAGCATTATCCTGTTCTATTATCGAAATATCTTCCCAGGAACTTCCTGCTAAAGAATTACAAGCAAGAATAACAAGTTTGACATCTCTTTCTGAGGCTCCCTTAGCTAATATAGAATTTTATAATCAATCAGAATTTCTAAACACAGTTGGATTTGTTCTTGAAAACCTGAAGATACTTGCAGAACACGAGAAATTATCAATAAAACGAATTAAAGATGAAATCAAGAAAGGATTCCGAAGACTAGGAGTAATCTTCAAAGGGAGAATAGATAATATCAGTAGAGCTTTTCTTCAACTACCTTGGGAAGATGATCAAAAGGATTTTGAGATAAAGAATGCTTTTTGTGAATCTGAAACTGTAAAACTACAAGACATACTAATTTCCATTCTTTTAATGCCATCATTTGTTAAAGATAGGAAAATTCTGATTTCCAAAAGCAAGGCATTACTAAATATTGTCAACAGTGAGGCTCATAGACTAAAGGGATTGAAAGAAAAGAATTCAACAAAAGCACTTTGTTTACTTGTTAGAAGTTTTATTGGGGCAAAAGAATCATTTGATAACTTAGAAAAAGGAAATGTGTTAAAGGAATTACACTCTTTTGTAATTGAGGAATACAGCAAAACATTCGTGCAAAGCCATTTGAAAGAAGCATCAATACTTCAAACAGGCAATCAATACTTCTTTGCTAGATATTTATTGCGAACCCTCCCAGATATTCTAGGAACCATGGATCTCAGTAAAGTACCAGTTGAAATCGCATCCTTAATCATTGAAAATCATGGCGCTATGTTTGATTCAATGATAACTATTTGGGAAAGATTAACCTCTCACTATGAAGCAATAATTAAACACAAAGAAAAACATCCAATGGCTTCTGAAGACATAATAAATTGGCAATATATAGAAAAGAAATTTTACCATACAAAAGGGGCAATGCTCTTCTATAAATCATGCCAAGCAATAATTCAAGCACAGGAATTCGCAAATATAAAAGAACGAGCTAAAGCTGAAAAACTGTTTAGAGATGCAGAAAAGCATTCAAAGAAGTCTGCGGAGATTTTTAACGCCGTTATTGATACCTTGAAGGGTGAAGTGCAACAGCTAACAAAGGATTTGTACAATTTCTCTGCTTTCTGTAAAACACAAAGCGTGAAAGTATCTCAAGGGAAAAAGGTTGATGAATTACCAATCAAGGACTTTGTTGTTCTCATAGGAATTATCTCTGCTTCATTATAATTGCTTGTCAACTCGTAATTGTTAAGTAGAGATTAGCTTCTTATTTATTTGAAGAAAATGTCTAATTCAACTAATAACCATACTGAATTACTGTTTTGGAACAATCAAAATTTACTTGAGTTTGAAGCAATTATTCAAGAAATAAAAGATAAGGGAATTATTCTAGACAAGACTGCTTTTTATCCAGAGAGTGGGGGACAATTATCTGATACTGGACAGCTAGTATTGGAAAAAGATAAGAAAAGCAAGCTAGAAGTAGAATTTGTTGAGAAACAAAACGGTAGAGTAATTCATTACATCTCAGGTAAAATTCCATCTAATTTTAAAAAAGGCCTAAAAGTTATTGGCAAAATAGATCAGGAAAGACGAAGTAATTTGATGCGAGCGCATACTTCTCAACACGTTCTTTCAGCTGTGATTGAAGATATTTTCAAAATCAAGACAATAAAAGCTGTAATTGATGAAAAACTAATTACAGTATATTTAGAGCGGAAAATAACAGAGGAAGAACTCACGAAAGCATTGATTCTAGCAAATAATCATCTTCTATCGGGAAAGAAAGTAAATTCGAAGTTTTTTAAGAAAAGCGAAATTTCTGAAAACGTAAAAGTAAATTTGAGAGGGGAGCTAAGCAAAGTAGAACAAGCTAAAGTTAGAATTGTATCAATAGAAACTTTAGATAGTTCATTATGTGGCGGTACCCATTGTCAAAACACCCAAGAAATAGGCATTATATTTTTAGATGATTTCAAGGGCGATATTGTAAGTTATACATTCGGCGATACAGCTTTAGAAAGAATGATTTCTTTAAGTTTAGGAGTAATTGGAGCTTCTAAACTTTTAGCATCAAAACCTAATGAAGTAGTAAATAGGATACCTAAAGTAATTACTGATTTAAAAGAACTAAAAGACATTAACAGTCAATTAAACAGGATTTTACTAAAACAACTAATGATCAACGTTAAGGAAAACCCCCTAATAATTGGGGAAATTAAGATCTTCAGAGAAGATTTTCATTTTGCAGAAAAGAAATTTGTGCTGCAAGAATTGGGAAGTCTTGATGAAAACCAGTTGGCTATATTTGTTGTAAAGGGACCAATCATTGTTGTTGTCTCATCACTAAAACAATTAACTGCAAATGAAATTGTAAAGGTATTTTGTGAGAAAACCACAAATAAAGGAGGAGGATCTCCTACAGTCGCTCAAGCATCAACAAACAACAAAACGGAAGACCTCGAGATAATCATGGAAATAATAAAGAAAAAAATGAAATAAATAATAATTACATTTCATTTGAATTGTTTAATAACTCATAACCAGGTTTCTCTAAGAATCTCCGTTGTAGTAGGATCAAATCCATGGACTATATCTAGAATTAGTTCTAAAGCATCTGCACTAACATCCATTCTGACTAAATCAATGGCTTTAGCACCTATATCAGGAACCTTACTCAATTCAATAATCATTTTAGCAAATTCTACTAACATAGCAATTTTTAATCTTGCAGCATAAGCCATTCCTTTTGGTTCAAGTGTTATAAGATCGTCTAAGAATTCCCGACCATAATTAGAAGGCTTACTATTCAAAATCTTATTCGTATCTAAATTAGCAACAACGGCGCCTTTATACTCCTCGGCTAGCTTTGGTGTGGTACCAATAATTTTCATATCAGTAACTACTTTTGTAGCCCACTCAACAGATTGTGGATACTTTGTTGGTGAGAATAATTCTAAAGTTTGAATAATACGTTTAACGAAAGTCATATTTGAGCTAACAATAACAACAACCCTACCTGCGAGAACTGCATGAATAATCCTGTCAGCATCTCGAATTTGTTTAACGAGAAATTTGATATCAGCAACTTTTTCAGGGGACCATCTTTCCACTTCTCTTTCTGCGACAAAAGGTGAAACAGTAGTTTGCCTAACAGCAAGATTACGGTCAAGAACAATAGTCATCACCATTTCTTTATCTGCTTTACAATGATGAATTGTAGACACTTGGTACAAACCTCCAATGTGGGGGAGCATTTCTTTGGTTGGAATTTGAAAGACATCTACTTTTTTACAGATATTACAGATGGTTCTAACATCAACAATTGAAGAAGCATCTTTCTCTTTCTTACTTTTACTCAAAATTTTGGCAACTCCAAACGAAATCTTAGTTTTATGGTATCACACGATAACTATTTTCATAGCTTAATAAAAAACTACCCAATGTGGAAAAACAGCAAGAATGTTTTGTACAGAAATTACAGAAACATGAATCTTTTTAAACTCGATTGCAAAAATATTAGTAAGGAAAGAATCTATAGTCTATAATTAAATTCAGAGAACTGATTACGAGGTCAGGAAATTGATAAACGTAAAAGCCTTTGACAATGTCTTAAGTAAAATAATAAAAGCAGAAGCTGGCATCAGGAAAGTAATTCTAGTCGATAGGACAGGATTAACAATTGCTCATGTCTCAAAATTCTCGTACTTTCCAATAGACGTAGATGGAGTAGGAGCTATTGCCAGTGCAGTTTTCGTTGCAAGTGAAGAACAAGGAGTTAACCTGGATCTTGGAGATCTAGATATTGTCTCATCTGAATTTGGTAAAGGCAAAATTTTCGCTGCGAGTTGTGGTAAAGGGATCCTCTGTGTTATAACTGATAATGATGTAAATATCGGGTTAGTTCGACTTGTCTTAAAGCGAGAGGCTTCTGAGATAGAAAAACTTCTAAATGAATTCTTATCCGAGAAAATACAATTCCCAACATCAGCTGCCGAAGAAGCCGCAAGTGCTGATGAATCAATGGAAGACAATTTAGAAGAAGCCCTTAAAGAACTAGAGAAATTCTAAAACGTATAAGAAATATTTTCTTCTTTTTTATAAAAGAAGAAGATTGTGAAGCTTCTGAAAATTCAAGCTTCAAATTATTCTATTTTTTTTTATCTTTTAAGACAATAAGAATATATTCATTTTCAGGAGCAACCAAGATTTCGCCTTTTGTTGTATCGATAGTGAAGAAATTCAAATCGCCTTCTTTCAACTGCTCTACAGCTTGAGTTGCTTTTCCTACTAATGAAGAAACAAGTGCGGCAACAGATTCGGTTTTATCTGTTTCAATATCACTGGATATTGGTAAACCTTCTTTTGTGGTTATAATTACTCCTCTAACGCCTTCAAATCCAGCGAGTTTCTTAAGTGTAGATTGAAATTGCTTTTGCGAAATCATTTGATAATCTCCTAATAATTAAGTAAAATAAGTGACAATTTACCTTTAAGACTTTTCATTTTGACAAAAAAAAGCTATTTTTACGCAAAAAAAGTCATTTAGATTTCTTCTTCGGACCAATAATTTCCTTTCTGTCTTTGCTTCAACTCAGATTGTTTTGATTTGTTCCAGCTTTCAATAACAGAAAAGTATCCCACAATTCGACTCATACCAAAAACATAGTCACTACCACAATGTGGACAATTAGGCTCTATTCCTAGATCCTTAAGTGTAACTTCCTCATCGAATTGAGGTATTTTTACTTTTTTGGCTGATTCTGGAGTCATAAGTATTTCACAGCATTTCCTATTATACCTTATCCATAAAAGTATTAAAAGTGCTTCATATGTACTATTAATAACACTAATATTTCTTCATACCGATTTATTTTATAATAAAAACTTGGATGGAAAAAGGTTTGAAAGTCTATTCCTTAGTCGGCAGAAAACTCGTAGAATGCGAACCAGATGAATTGAAGGATAAACCTGTTGGAATGATCGTAGATGAAAAGGAAGAAATGATTCGCTTGGTCATAACTCCCGTAGCAAGAAAAAAGCAACGAGAAACGCTCATGGAGTCTACAGCTGATTTCAATATGAAAGAATATGCCGGAACATACTTAGTATCACATTTGGAAAATCCTGAGATTGTAAATAATTTCTTAGATGAAATTAAGAAAGGAGAAGGCAAAGAACCTGAACCAGAGCCAGTGAAAAAGAAGAAAAAAAGGCGTAAGAAGAAGGGTGCGGAAGAAGTTGTAGAGGTCGAAACTTCGATTATGGAACGCTGGGATCCAGAAGCAGTAAAAAGAGTAGTAAATTTCTTAGATGGAAAACCACATGCATCATTGGTAGAGATTCAAGAAGTAATTGGTTTGACCGAAGGCGAATCTTACTATCTAACTCAAGATTTAATCTATATAGGAACCCTACCGGGACGATGGGTGGGTTATGATGACGGTCAATGGTACTATCAAGTAATTACAGATCAACCATTAAGTAAACTGACACCAAAGAAAACCAAAGCAACAAAGAAGAAATCAACCCCAGCCGCGTCGAAAACCAAAGCGACACCCAAGAAAAAAACTACCACTACTAAGAAATCAACCACAAAGAAAACTACCACTAAAAAATAGAGTTATTTTTCTTATCCAGTAATTCCATAAAGAACAAAAGCAATAACATAAGTAAAGTAGAATGTGAATAAGACGATTAAACTTGATCTATTCATTGTTAATTCTTCGGTTTGACTAACTGCAGTAGTCATTAATGGTAAGATCCAAACTTGGCTCAGAATACTAATTATTTGTCCATCAAAGAAAAGAAAAATAGCTGTTACTTTTGACTGCAACCAAATAAAGAATAATACGAGTAAACTAGGAATTAAAACAAAAGGAATAACAGAGAAAAGTTTCAATGGATTGAATTTTCGCTTGTAGAGTATTGCTTTGAAACCCATGGTAATTAATGATAGAAAAATCCACAAACCAAAAACTCCAATTAATGAATAATACCAATCCGTCACTTCCAAAGGATAAAATCCCACTAAGACAGTTTGGCTATCGATAGAGAAGTAAAGCATCGCTCCAATAATAATTAATCCTTCAAATAATGTTCTCGTAGTTTCAGAAGCCAAATATCGAAAGATTCTTCTCGGAAGAAACAAGGAAATAATTCCACTGAGGATTTTCTTGAAAAAGGAGGAATCCACTTCTTCACTTTCTAAAACAAGCTTGACGTCGGAGGAAGCAATGAAATCTCTATTTAAGATTAATAAATTATACGCAACTTTTCCTAAATCAGTCAAGAAGTATTTTTTATTCTCATCTTGATCCCATAATTCCTTCATAGAATTTAATTGGTGATAAAGGGAACCAACCTTTACATCAAATTTCTTATTTAAATCCAAAAAACCAACTTTTTCATTAGCTTGTATGAAACTAATAATATCTCTTCGAATCTGACTGCTAAGGGCTGCGTAAACGACTTCTTCGTCGATTGAATCTAATGATTCATCATAGACTTCAGGAGCTGAAACTGTAGAAGATTTTCCTTTACCAGTCATTCGTCATACCAGCTATAAAAAACTGTAATGGGATTTAGCTATCCCATTCATCCTTTTTCTCTTCAACAATAGAAGAATTCTCATAATATTGTTCGTCTGTCTGAACTTGTTCTTGTGGATAGGTTTCTTGTTGATATGTCTCTTGTTGTTGAACCAATTGAGTCTCCAAATCAGGTTGGGGTACTGTAATATCAGAAGGGATTATTGCAGTTTGGGTTAATTCATCAGTGAGTGGGAATAATCTGCGATTATCAATAATGCTTCCTCCACCAATTCCACAAAGCATTGCAATAGTTAAGTATGTAACAGCCATTAGGAATATGTCAAAAACAACATTTAGTATCGCATCAGTTCCCCAATATGCATTGATTAATGAGTAGGAGTAGTAAACTATAATCGGTGAAACAGTAATAATCGAAGAAATAAAACCATAAGTGTTTTTGCCAGCAATGAGTGCTCCAAGGAATAATCCAGGGATAAACGCTAAGAACACTAAAAATACAGCTTCATCAAGAATATTGAATAAAAGCAGAAACACACCAGCTGTTATTGCTAACGATACAATTGTGGCGAAAATTGTTGATCCAACACCTCTATTGTAGACTTTTCGTTTTAGGATTTGATCAATTTCATCCTCAAATCCCTTGAAAACATTCAAATCAACAAAAGAAACATCATGCAAATACGAAGCATATTTTTCTTGGAATAAATCCGCAATTTTTACCATTAATTTTTCTACTAAAGCAGCATTATCTCTTTTATCTGCAAGGGCAGCTACTAAGAGCTTTTTAGAAGGGCCATAAACAAATTGATTATCTTTACCTCCTATTTGTTGAACGCCACCTATACCGCTTTCAGATGAAAAAGCATCAAAAGCAATAAGAAGCCCAGAAATAAGTTGATCATCAATTTCAAGTTCAATATATTTATGGCTGAAAATACATTGACCAGTATCAGTAATAATCCATATAGCTTGGATCAATTCAATTCCTCCGAGATAGAATATCCTCAAATATTATATAAGTTCACAATAAGATAATAATCAATTCGGGTGAATAACATTAAAAATCATTCCAAATGGGAAAAATCAAACGGAAACCTGAGCATGTATTCATTATTGTCTCAGAGATAAAATAAGCAAAGATTAGAATTATATAATCAATCTTCCCATGTAATTACCTACATAGTAAGTGTTTTTAGTCGAAAGAAATAAAAATGAACACTGAAAGACAAAAACCACTCAAAAAAACTAAGG
>DAOVHJ010000071.1 GCA_030671945.1 Candidatus Heimdallarchaeota archaeon | reverse complement strand
TCTTTTCGTATGGAAAAATCTCGAACTCGAAAACATGTGGCAGAATTCTGGCAAATAGAAGTAGAAGCTGCGTTTCATGATCACATTAGTATTATGCAAGTTTTAGATGATATGATGGTTTATGTTGTTAATACAACCATAAAAACTGCAAAAGAACCTTTGGCTGAATTAGGTGTGAAACCAAAGAAACTCAAAGGTGATTTCCCAAGAATACCATTCCAAGAAGCTAAAGAATTATGTACAGGTTTTGAACTTGAAGAGAAAGTGAATTTTGAAGATGATTTCACATCTCCAGAGGAAGCTGCTTTATCTCGTCACTTTAAAACCCCATTCTTTATCACAGAATGGCCTGCTCATACTAGAGGGATTTATTATCGTGTAAATGATGAGAACCCGGCAATCTCCAATAGTTTTGATCTAGTTGCTCCTGATGGTTTTTCAGAACTTTGCACTGGAGGGCAAAGAGTACATGAATATGATAAAATGGTTGAAGCAATCAAGAATCAAGGTTTTAGTCTCGAAGGTTATGATTGGTACTTGAATCTCTTCAAATATGGTATGCCCCCTCATGCTGGCTATGGTTTAGGTATAGAACGATTAGTATGGTGGTTATGTGGTTTGAGCAACATCAGACAAGCAATAATGTTTCCAAGAACACCAGATATCCTAAAACCGTGAGGTCTTACACCGTAAATTAAAAAAGCATGTATGTTGTAATTTGCTAGAAAGATAAAGTAATAAAGAAACCATTAGGAAATTGAATGATAGATAATGAATCGAACTTAAACTAATACAAAAAATATTTCCTAAGAACAAAAGCATGGTGAATAGGTTTCGGAGAAAATTGAAGAGGACATAGAATATATTAGTCCTGTTATTATACACTAAAGTGTGACTAGTAGGTAATTGCAATGATTGCGCGTGAAAAAATAATAGAGCGTTCCGCTGCTGAATTCTTTGAAGCAAACAAAGCAATAGCTGGTATTGATAATCCTACTAGATCAACATATACCAGTATAAGAGAGCTTGTAGAAAACGCTTTAGATGCAGCTGAGAAAGGTGGGTTTCTACCAGATATTCAAATTAAAATAGAATTAATGCCAACAGAAGAAATAGGCGAATTAATGGGGATAAAAGATTATACAATTGATGAAGATGCAACATTCGAATTCATCAGATTATCTGTTCGCGACAATGGGATCGGCATTCGACATACAGATATTCCTAAACTATTTGGACGTGTTCTAACCGGTTCAAATTATGGTGAAAGGCAGTCAAGGGGTCGTTTTGGTCTTGGAGCAAAAATGGTTTTAATTTACTCCCAGTCAACCATTAGAGTTCCTTTTGAAATCAAATCTCGAGTAGCTGTATCTAAAAAGAAATCTGCTGAATCAACAAGTCACTACAAATTATTCATTGATATTGTAAAAAATGCCCCAGAAATAGTCGAAGAGAAGAAATATACTGGTCAATCTAAGAATCAATTAAAAGGTCATGGTACTGAGGTATCCTGTTGTTTTGCAGGAACTTGGAGTAGAGCAAAACGTTATGTTTTCGAATATTTTGAGGAAATGGCTGTAATTACTCCATATGCTTCGTTTTCCATTGTTACTCCTGATAATCCTGGAGAACCAATTATTCATACTAGAAAAGTAGATGTTGTTCCCACACCTCCAATAGAAGTTCCTTTGCATCCTATTGGTACCGATATTAATCAATTAAAAAGTGAAATTTCAAGAACTACCCAAAAGACCATGAGAGATTTCCTGAAAAAGCATTTCCAGAGAGTTGGTGATAAAACTGCAGCCGATGTTTTGAAAATCTCAAAAATTAATCCTTCAAAGAGTCCTAAAAAATTAGATGAAATGGAGTTGCGAAGGCTAATTCATGAAGGATTCACAAAAGTCAGATTTTTCCCACCAGATGGTAAATGTCTGTCACCCTTAGGGCATGAAAACTTGGAAGCAGGTTTGCAAGATGTCTACCAAACAGAATTTACTTGCTCTGAAACAAGACCTCCTTCTAGTTATAGTGGTCACGCATTTCAAGTAGAAGTAGCCATTGGTTATGGCGGAGAAGGAAACAGTCCCCCTTACAAGCTTGTGAGATTCGCAAATAGAATTCCATTGCTTTTTGGGGAAGGAAACGATCTCATCAAGAAAACAATTGAAAGTATTAATTGGTCAAATTATAAGTCTAATTTGAATAACGATCCATTAATTTTTGCAGTTTCATTAGTTAGCACAAAAATTCCATTTCCAGAAACGAGTAAAGAATACATTGCTGAAGTAGATGAAATCAGAAGAGAACTAAGACTTTGCTTGCAAAAAGCAGGCAGAAAATTAATGAGATTCCAAAGAGCTCTGAAGAAACGAGAGCAAGCTGCTAAGCGTATGAAAATTTTTGAAAAGTATGCTCCTGTTACAACTTCTATTGTTGGTCAAATGCTCGGTAAAATGGATGAGGATGATTTTCAATTTCTCTTTAGCTCAACACAATTCTCAAATTGTTTAAGACTGAGAGAAGGCTCCTTATTTTTACCAAAGAACCCTATACCTGTTGAAGCATTACCCATGGACTCCATTGAAGGTGTTAATCTTGAACGTTATGATATTCAAACTTTACAAGATTTGATTCTCATAGATGAAACTCAATTACAAGAATTAATCTCACTTGGTTTATCAGAAGAAGCACCAGACCAAGCGGAACAAATTCTACGAGCAATTTTAGAATTACCTGAATTAGCAAGGGATGAATTAGTCGAATCTGTTAGTGCTAAAGCATTAGATGAATTTGCTAAAGAACGTGGTATTTTAGATGGTTTAAAAATTTACAATTCAATAGATAGTGTTTCAGTGCTCCCGGGTGTTGGTCCTGCTACACAAAAATCTCTTCGTACACGCGGTGTACGATTTGTTAAAGATTTCTTTTTAACAAATAATAATGATTTAACTCAAACCAATTTACCATTTGTGGTAATAATTGATTTGAAATCTAAATGCAATGTTGACGTCTTACCAAATGTAACTGCAAAAACAGTAGAAGAACTACACAAGAAAAAAATCTATAGCGTCTTAGATTTCCTCGAAACAGATGAAGCAAAATTAGTGAAAATACACGGTTTAACCACCGAAAAAATAAATTCCTTAATTGAACTCATAAGAGCCACTCTTGACTTGGATATTGAAGAATTAAGAGCTGAAACTGCTGAAGTAAGTATTGATGAACCAATAGAAACTGAAGCAATAATTCCGATACCAACAGAAATTAAGATACCAGCTCCTCCTCATGATTTAATTGTAGTCGATGCATCTGTAGTTGAGCTTGAGGGTGTAGGAAAAACCATGGCCCAAAGATTAGAAGCAAAAGGCATTGAATCTGTTGGAAAATTCTACATGGTCTCAAATAGTCGATTATTGAAGATTAAAGGGTTGGGAGCAAAAACTATCTCAACTAATAGAGGAAACACAGATGTTTTAGTTCTTCCTAGAATTAATTTTGAAGGAAAAAGAGATCTAAACTTAATGGGGATTTTTACAGTCAAACAATTCTATGAAGCAGAAGATGATAGTTTAACAGCTATTAGAGGATTAAGATCACCAACAATTACTAAATTGAAGTTAGATATTGAAGAAAAATTGCTAAAAACTCCTGGTTCTACAGTTGTTCCAAAAAGAAAGAAGACTAAAAAACCACCGGTAAAAACACCACCAAAAGCACCAGCTAAAAAACCAGCAGCTAAGAAACCAACAAAGAAAACAACCACTGCAAAAACAAAGAAACCAATAATACCAAAGGATACAACAATAGCAGAATACTTGGGAACCAAGAAACCAAAGGAAATATCTGATGAAGCGAAAGTTGTGAGAGGACCACCAAAAGGTTTGTTGAAACCGACTTTAAAAATAAGCAAACTACCAGGTTTAGGGAAAACAACAGAAGAACGTTTCGCAACACTTGGAGTCCAAACAGTAGGCGATCTTTTCAAGAAAAGCATTAAGCGTTTATCAAAGATCAGAGGAATAGAAGAAAAAGACATCATTGAGCTTCGTAAAATGTTGTCAGTAGAAGTGTTACCACATGTAACTCCTGCAATAATGAAGCAGCTTAACGTAATGGGGATTTATACAGTTAAACAATTCCAAAATGCAAAAATCGCTAAAACATCTTCAGTTAAAGGATTAGGAGTAAAAACAGTAAAAGCGATTAGAAAACATATTTTACGATCATTCAAAACATCTGCAGAATTAGAAGGAAAAACATCCTAAAAAACAGCAGAAATTATACCTAAAAAACAAACATATGGAATAGAAGTGGAAAAAAATGTCAAGCAAGAAGAAGAAATTCCCAAATGAAGTTCCACAAGCAAAAATAAAAGAAATTCTAAAAGAAAGAGAAATACTCAGAAAAACGAAAAAATTTGAGTTAGATGATTTACCAGACGGCATTCATGAAATAAGGGAAATAAGTAGAGATGAAGGAATGCGAAGGATAGAAGAGATTTTTAGAAAAATCTATGTTGACACTATCAACACTGGCACTCCTTTATTGAAAGTACCCTCTAGAAGTGGGAGTAATGTAATATATGATGAGGAAATGGATCTTTTACTTCTTGGAGAAAACTTTCTGGAAAGAAAATGGGATGACATAGGAACAGTGAAGAAATTCACAGCTCAACTTCGGGTTTTACAGATTATCCATGAATTACTGGAGCTAAATATACATGGGAGTAAGAGAGAAGTCTTCTACACCGATGTAGCATTATTTGAAGATCAAAACAGAGGGAGTGATCCACTAATTGAAGATACTGCTGTGTTGCTAGGAACATATCGGAAGAACATCCATGTTACAGCAAACGATAGAGGATTAGTGGTTGGTCGTGTATCCTATTTAGATAACGGGGACTTAATCGATTGTACAAAACAAGGGTCCAGTGGAAAAAACGTTAATCCAATGCAAGACCACATAACTGACCTAGAATCAGATGCAGAATTCATCCTTGTAGTAGAGAAACAAGCTGCTTTTCTAAGATTAGCAGAAGATAAATTCTATGAAAAATATCCTTGTATAATATTAACTGGCAGTGGGCAACCGAATGTTGCTACAAGAATCTTTTTGAGAAAAATGAGTAGTGACCTTTCGTTACCTGTGTTTGCAGTTATGGACAGCGATCCGTATGGCCTAGACATACTAAGAGTGTACGGTTTGGGTAGTAAGGCATTATCCTATGAGTCTTATGAATTAGCAACTCCTAATATAAAGTGGTTGGGAGTTCGTCCATCTGACCTTAACAAGTATAACCTTCCCCAGAATTGTCGTTTACCTATGAGTAAAATGGATATTTCCAGAGCAAAAATGATGATGGAAGAAAGATTCGTTCGGATTCGTCCTGATTGGGTGAAAGAATTGAAACTTATGATTGATACAAAGCAAAAAGCAGAAATCCAAGCCTTAGCAAGTCGTGGTATCAAATTCTTCACAGAGGAGTATCTTCCAACTAAAATAGAAACTGGTGATTGGGTCTAGCAATAATATAATATCCAGTATTCTTCTATTTTTCATAAAAAAATAAAAAAAATCGAAGAAAAGATATCCATATTAATAATTCTTATTTTTGTCGTGTGTAAAACTGTTGTCCTTCAGGATTATAGGTAATTACTAAACGTTTGCCTTTTTTCCTTGCTTCTTCCTCGTATTTCTTCTTTAGCCAAATTTCTGTTTCAGCAGGACGATATCTAACATTAGCTAAGAACCAAACGCTATAAAATGCAACAATGCATCCTACACATGTCCAGAAAGTAAGCACTCCAATTATAAATGGTAACCAATAATCTTTCTTCATTTTAAATAACTCTTCGTCCATATTAAGGATAATTTCTTCTGAGGTTTCTTGATATCTTAACGGTTTTGCCATTAATCTTACCCTCCTTAAATTTCGCAAAATAAGGAATTTTAAACATTCACTGAAATTGTTTTTGATATTCTTTTAATGATAGGCAATAATGTTTATTAATTTTTTTAACTTAATAAAATAAAAAAAGTCAATCCTGTTATTTTAACAGATTAAAACTTTCAGATGCGTGGTATCAAATTCTTCACTGAGGAGTATCTTCACACTAAAATTGAAACCGGTGATTGGGTTTAATTTCCGGTATTCTTCTTTTCTTATCGTTTTTTATAGTATTTTTTTTAATTTCTTTTTCATCAAAAGTTTTTTGAGCTGATTATTTCGCATTTGTTAGTATAGGTGAATCTTATGTCAGATATCGAAAGAACTTTCGTTATGGTTAAACCAGATGCTGTTAAAAGACGATTAATTGGTGAAATTATTTCGAGATTAGAAAAAGTAGGATTACGGATTGTAGCTATGAGAATGCTCCAATTGACAAAAGCTATGGCTGATGAGCATTATGCAATCCACAAAGACAAACCATTCTTTGATGGTTTAGTGAAATTCATCTCGAGTGGACCAGTTGTTGCAATGGTTGTCGAAGGCAAAGATGCTGTGAAACGTGTTCGTAAACTAGCAGGTGCTACAAAACCCATGGAAGCAGAAGTTGGCACTATGCGAGGTGATTTAGCTATGGAAATTGGCAGAAATATTGTTCATGCTGCTGATTCACCAGAAAATGCTAAAATAGAGTATTCAATTTATTTTAAAGAGTCAGATTTTGTAAAGAATCCAATGCTTGATGAAGATTGGGTTTATGAATAAGCCTAACTTTAATTTCCCTTAAACCAATCGGAGGAAAACACTATGTCAGAAGAAAAAACAAAGAAACCTACTAAAGAACCTGCCAAGAAACCTACTGTGAAATCCACTAAAAAACCCGCCAAGAAATCTACGAAAGAAACCACTAAGAAGTCCACTAAAGAACCTGCCAAGAAGTCTACTAAGAAGCCTATCAAGAAACCTACTAAGAAATCTGCTGTGAAACCTACTAAAGAAACTACCAAGAAACCTGCTGCAAAATCTACTAAAAAACCTACTAAGAAACCTGTTGAGAAATCTGCAAAAAAACCTGCCAAAGAACCTACTAAGAAACCTGCTGTGAAACCTCCTAAAGAACCTATCAAGGAATCTCCTAAAAAAGAAGAAACAGTAGAAGTTGATGAAGGCAAAAGACTCAAAGCTCCTATTTGTGTTATCTTAGGACATATTGATCATGGTAAAACCTCCATCCTAGATGCTGTTCGAGGTACTGCTGTTCAAGCACGAGAAGCAGGTGGAATAACTCAACAGATTGGTGCTTCTTATTTCCCAATTGAAACTATCGAAGAAATCTGTGGAGACTTATTGAAAAAGGGTTCAATTAAACTCAGAATCCCTGGTATTCTTATTGTTGATACTCCTGGCCATGCTGCATTTCTAAACCTACGAACAAGAGGTGCTTCTGTTGCAGATATTGCTATAGTTGTTGTGGATGTGCTTGCAGGTTTTCAACCTCAAACTTTCGAATCAATGCGCTTGCTTAAACAAAGAAAAATACCTTTCTTAATTGCTGCCAATAAGACAGACAAAGTTGCTGGCTGGAAATCACATGAAGGAGAGAATTTCTCAAAGACCTTCAAGAAGCAAACTGTCGATACACAAAAAGCCCTTGACAGGAATTTGTATGAATTAATGGGTGAATTATCTAAAATGAGTTATCCTTCTGATAGGTATGATAGAATCAGAAATTATACCGAGAATGTCGGTATCGTTCCTACAAGTGCTAAAACTCACGAGGGTATTCAGGATCTTTTCCTTGTTCTCTCTGGTTTAGCTGAACAGTTTCTTTTGAAAAAATTAGTTTATAGTGAGGGACCGGGTGAAGGAACTATTCTTGAAGTAACTGAAGAAATGGGTATGGGTACGACAATAAATGTTATCATTCACAAAGGTACCTTCTCAAAAACTGATTCCATAGTTTTTGGTGGAAGAGATAAAGCTCATCAAGCTAAAATACGAGCTCTTCTCGAACCTAAAGAACTAGATGAAATTCGCGATCCGCGTGAAAAGTTTAATTCAATTGATATGGTTCATGCTGCTGCGGGTGTTAAAATAACTGGTTCCGGTTTGAGTGAAGCTGTTGCCGGAGCACAAGTAATGGTTGCTAATACTGCTGAAGAAATTGCGAATGCTAAGAAACTTATCGAAGAAGAACTGAAAGTAATTAGAATTGATACCGATAAAGAAGGCATTATTATTAAAGCAGACACCCTTGGAGCTCTCGAGGCTCTCGTCAAAGAATTTCGAGATAGAAAAATTCCAATTAAATTAGCTGACATTGGAGACATCAATAAGAATAACGTCTCAGAAGCAATTGTCGTAAAGGAAAAAGCTCCCTCATTAGCAGCAATAGTTGGCTTTAATGTTACAGCTTTGCCTGATGCTCAAGAAGAACTTGAAGTAAATGACATAGAGTTCTTTCAAAGTGATATCATTTACACTTTGTTGGATGAATATGCGCACTGGAAAATAGAAATTGAACAGAAATTGAAAGCCGAGAGCTTGAAAGATTTAACCTATCCAGCCAAAATAAAAATTCTTCCAGGCATGACTTTTCGCGCAAAAAGACCTGCAATAGTTGGTGTAGAAGTTCTTTCAGGCCGAATTGTTCCCCGTGTTCCTTTGATTCGAGGAACTGATGGTAAGAAATGTGGAACTATTCAACAAATACAAGAAAGTGGTCAATCTATTCGTGAAGCTAAGAAAGGCTCCGAAGTTGCTGTTTCAATTCGAGGTCCTACTGTTGGTCGCCAAATCACAGAAGACATGGAACTATATGTCGATTTACCAGAAGGCGTTGTTAGAAGGATAAAAGAGAAATTCTATGAGGATTTAACTGTCGATGAGAGAGAAGCATTAGAGGATCTCATAAACTTGAAGAGAAGCTTAAGTGAAGACAATAAATACTGGGGTTATTAATCCATTTTTTTACCCAGAAAGAGATTAAAATCTATAGAAGAAATTTTAATCTTATTTCACTACACTTAAAACCTAGTAGACAAATCTTAGCTAAGAAAATATCTCTTAATAAAATCAAAAATCTGAGAATTAAAGTTTCACTGCATCCTAAAACGCTTAGGATTGCTATTAAATAAAGGTAAGAGACTAATGATTCAATTCGTATGGATAGTAATTAAGGATACTCCCGTTGCTGGAATGCGTTTCATAAAGATGACTGACCAAGAGGAAAGAGAACGATTAGAAAAATTCTATGGTTGGTTGAGCGGTCCAATTAGTGAATTTACTGAAAAAGTTCAAGATATAATTATTGAAGGGACAAAATATTACTATCATACAAATAGTGACGTCTTATTTGTTGTTGGTACTGATCTCGAAGAAACAAGTATTCCATCTGTGTTCACACCAGAATTGGAGGATGTTTTCTTCTCGATATTTCCCCAAGATATTGCTGATTCTTATGATGGTAAAGATGTTTCACAATTTAGGGTGTTTGATAAAAATCTGATTGAATTAGTTAAAGCATTTGATCAACGAAAAATCGAAGCTAAAGGTGAAAGAAAGGGATTAGATGCTTTTGAAGTTCTAAATCTACCAACAGAATTACAGATGGTAGCACTTGTGTTAGTGAAAATGCAAGTGGTAACACCAGATATGGTTACTCAAGTAACCGGTTTAACAACAGACGAAGTTGAAAACCAATTGAGAGATATTTATCAAAGAGGGTATTTGTTTA
>DAOVHJ010000192.1 GCA_030671945.1 Candidatus Heimdallarchaeota archaeon | reverse complement strand
TACCAATAGGAAAACTTCCATCTCAAATTATTCATAATGTTCATTCAGAAGGGATGTTTTTGGGGGCACCGGATCCAAGTAAGTATACAAGTGATAATATTGGGAAAAGACCTGAGTTAACAGATAAAGAACTTGGACAAGCAAGAGGTATCCTTGAACGGTTTTTCATTAGTAGGAAATAATCGCTGAAGAATAAATCATAGATCTTTCAGTTTCTTATTAAATTCAAGTATAAGATGTGAACGAATTTCACCCTTAATTCTATCATTGTTATCACATACTGCTCCCCGAATGCCAACTATATCTGGTTTTAATTTCTTCAGAATGGGAATATGTGCTAATGTTATTGAGCCCCCTAAAGCGCTTCCTAATTTCCACTTCTTAGAATGTTCAATGAAGAGTTTCAAATCCTCATTTGATAAAATATCGAAAATAGTTTTGCCATTTTCTTTGTTATAAGTATCAATCATAGCGAAATCCGAAGATGATTTATGAGCAATTTCAGGGATAAGTGAAGGATTGATGCATCCGATTTCTTCTCCTTCCGCATATCCAGCTGCAACAACTGAAACGGGTAATTGGTACTCAACAACAGTTTTAGTAACAGCTGACATAACCTCAATTGCTTCTGTTACAGTTTTGGTTCCAAACAATCCAACTTTAATGTAAGCCGCACCAGCATGAGCCGCTCCTAGCGCTGCTAAAGCCACCGTTCCAGGTTTATACGGAACATCCCCTAGTGTAGCACTAAGCGGAATATGATCTGGAACAATACTACGAATCTCTCTAATAATCCATGGAAAATTAGCTCCAAGAGAACCCTCAGAAGGATTTTTCACATCTATAATGTCAGCTTCACCACTAACACATTCCACTGCTTCAGAAGTATTTTGTGGGGAAACTAAAAGCTTCAAACTAAACAAAACCATCCAAGATTCATTATTACAATTTACAATAGACAAAATTGAAAAGATAAAGGTTGTTTGAAGAAACAACACTTAATCTCTATTTATACCAACTACCGCCATGCATGTATAGGAAAGCATTCATAGTTGCAGAAGTAGCTTGACCAGTTGAAACGGTAAGTTGTTTTTGACCACCGGTTATATCTCCGGCAGCGTATATTCCTTCGATATTTGTTTGCATTTTGTTGTCAACAATAATATAACCATTCTCGTTCAGCTCAATACCGGCTTCAGCTGCTAACTCATTGTTGGGATCGTAACCAATGGAAATAAAGACACCGTTAAGAGGAACTTCTTGTTCTTCTTCAGTTTTCACATTAGATAATTTAACACCAGTTACTTTCTTACCATCACCAAGTATTTCCTTTACAACAGAATTCCAATGAAAACCAACTTCTGCTTCTTCTATCTGCTTGATATACGCATCTTCTGCTCGAAGCTGATCACGACGATGAACTATGGAAACTTCACCAACGATTTTAACAAGATGAAGAGTTTCAATGGCAGCAGAATTTCCGCCACCAACAACAATGACCTTTCTATTTCGGAAAAAGTTTGCATCACAAGTAGCACACCAGGAAACACCTCTACCTGTGTATTTTTCTTCTCCTTCAACACCTAATTTTCTTTCTCTACTACCAGTTGTGAATATTATGACCTTAGCTTTGAATTGTTCACCTGTATTCAAAGTAATTATTTTCTCATCAGGATCTAAACTAGAAACATCAGTTAAATCCCTTAATTCGGAACCATAAAAAGCAGCTTGTTGCTTGAATCGATTAGTTAAATCTGTACCTTTAATCGGTTCCATCCCTGGATAATTTTCGATAAGGGGTGAAATTGCCATTGCTCCCCCAAATATTTTCTTTTCAATAACTAGCGTTTTCAATCCGTATCGACTACCATATAATCCTACTGTCAAACCAGCAGGACCGCCACCAATTGAAATTATATCATATTCTTTCATTGTCATCTACTATCAGAATACTTCACTAGGTTTTAAACAATTTGCTATTAATTCTTAGATTCCTTTTTACTAAAGGAAGTAAGGTTTGTCTCTTCTTTTTTGTTTTAGATTCTTCTCTAAGTACATTGCTAATTGATTTGCAGGTATATCAGAGAGTGTTAGAAAAATATCTCTTTCAACATTGTGCAGAGAAATGATTGCTATTTTCTCGAGATCGTTTAGAATGTCAGAAAAATACTTGGCATTCTTCATCTGATTATATTCTTCACAAATGCTAATGTATAGACTTGGTAAATCAAGGAAATTAAGAAAGGCTCTTGAGGCAGACTTGAATCGTCTGGCAATTGTTAATAACATCAATTTATATCCAATGGGATATTCTTCTAGCATCTGTTTTGTAATATGGAAATCAGTTAATTTCTTATTGACAGCTCGTATGTGCTCAGGTGTAATAGCTAGCGAGTGCTTTATACCTGCTAAGTGATTTGCTTTTTTGATTAATTCTAGGGCTAATCGCATATTTCCTCGAGCAATCAATGCTATGAACCAGATGGTTTCTTCTGAAATTTTACGTTTCACTTTCTTCTTCACGAAAGTATTAACTAATTGAAAAGTTTGTTCGGCAGTGTAAGGTTCGAATGGAATCACATCTGTTGTGATCTTTCGGAAAACGCTTCTGTCAAGTTCCACAATGAATTCTAGGTCTCGAGCAACCAAAATTTGGGAGAAAAGGTTTGGCTCATTATCGTTTTTCCCTTCTGAAAACCTTTGGAAGCCGTAAATCAAAGAATTTACTTCTTCAGGTTCCTTCTCAATTAAATCATCAATATTGTCAAAAATAACTATTAGATGAACCTTCCTTGCAAGTAAAATATCTGCTAATATGTATTGTAATTCAGCTGTTTGGCATTCATCAATATTGGCATAAAAGTAAGGATCTATTTTTTGGATAATTTCTAAAACAACAGTTTTTGTAGAAGCATGATTGATACAGTTTACATTAATACATTTAAGCTGAAAATTAGTTTCTCGATTTATTATTCGTCTTCTTTGTATCTTTGCTTGAAAATTATTCAGCACAAAAGATTTTCCGGAACCGGGAGGACCAATAAGAATCACTCGAGCAATAGTTCCTCCTGGATTTGTGAGTACACCACGGAAAGAGGTAAGTAATAATTCATACTCATAATCCCTATAATTAAAATCCGTAAAAATAGATGACACCTTTTGGGAGATCGAATCAGATATCATTTCACATACCTCAATGATAATCTGGAATGTCCATCAAAGGAAAGCAATTTTTTGCGCTCACAACTAATTGTCTTCAGGATGAGTCAATTCCATGAATTAGTTTTTAGAGAGGTATAAAAACACCAACAACCAATTATTTTCAAGATCAGAAACATAACTAATTGGAAACATTTATCCCAATAATTAGCTCAAATCATGTGAGAAAACAAAAGAAAGAACCCAACAGGATGATTAGTATAATGACAAATCAAACAAAAGACATCGCAAAAAGTAATGTGGAAATATGTACCTCTGTTACATTTACACCAAACAGCTCAGTATTTGCTACGGGATATGATTCAGGATTCATAAGACTATGGAATGTGGAATCGAAAAAAGAGTTACTAGTGCTAAAAGGACACAAGGAAAAAATCACTAGTTTATTGTTCACCCCTGATGGAAAATTACTAATCTCTGGTTCATTGGATAGAAGAATAATAATTTGGGATGCTTATTTAGGTCACATAATTAAAATTATCAGAGGTTACTGGGGAGCAGTTACTAGCTTGGCAATCAACAAAACCGGAACAATGCTTGCATCAGCAACTGCTGATAACAAGATAAGATTATGGAATATTAAGAAAAGTTGGAAAAAAACTCACGAGCTAAAACATCACGTAAATACCATTACAAAAATTGCTTTCTCACCAACAGCTAATGTTCTAGCATCCGCATCTTGGGATCATAAAATCATACTATGGAAAGTAGCTAACGGGAAAAAAATAGGAGAACTAAAAGGTCATTTTGGACCAATATCAGATTTAGCCTATAGTTCTGATGGCAGAGTAATAGTTACAGGTTCTAGTGATGGAACTGTTAAAGTTTGGGATGCTGAGAAAGCAAAAGAAATTAGTGTGATCGCATCAGTAGATTCCTCAATCTCTTCAGTTGCATATCATCCTGTAAGGAGAATTGTTGCAGCTGGCTCCCATGATAAAACTGTAAGAATTTGGGATGCTAAGAGAAATACCCTCATAAATACAATCGCGGAACATAAAGAAGCTATTTTGGATGTAAGCTTCAGTTCTAACGGTTTATTACTTCTAACTCTTTCTGTAGATGGTGATATTAAAATCTGGAATATTAATGAGTTGTTAGGGATAAAGGATACTCGATTACTCACACAAGTAAAAGAAGCACTAAAATTTGATAACGTGAAACGAGTTGTTTCTGATGTCTGGGATGTAACATTTGGTAAACTAGTTGATAAAAAGGAAGGCAAAACACAGGATAAAGAAACTGAAACTACTCGAGTAAAGATGTTACAAGAATTACCTGAGCTATTCACCTTAATGAAAGATAAAGAAGAAATGAGCTTAACAGACATACAAACAAAATACAATTGTAATCAAACACTTGCAGAAGAAGTAATTGTTACTTTATTAAAAGAAGAAAAAATCAATGGTTCTTTCAACTCCTTCACCGGAGTTTTTACAATGCACAAAGAACGATCTGAAGATATTCATGAAGAAGAATTAGATTCCGTTAGCACAGATTTAACCAAAACATGCTTCTACTGTGGAGAACCAATAGATGAGTCCTTACTAGTTTGTCCGGCTTGTAATGAGGAAATAGCTCGATGCCCTGTGTGTAAAATGACTCTGAATTTTGATTCAGAATTAGGTGTTTGCATTTTCTGTGGTGTGAAGGGACATTTGAGTCATATGAAAGAAGCAGTAAAGGTAACTGGTTCATGTCCGGTTTGCAGAAAAGAAATATCATGGGATTCAGAAATAACCTATTTCAAAAGAGAACCAAAAAAAGAGAATTAAGGAATGAATCCTTAATTTTAGGAATTGGAAGAAAGGATTACGCTTTCTTTAATTCCCAATTTTTAATTTTCTCACTCACATCTTTCACTGTAGCTTTGAGGATTTTATCTCCTTTCTGAATTTTCCTAACTACAGAATCAAAGCCACTTATTGTTTGACCAAAAACAGTGTGCTTCTTGTCAAGATGTGAACAATTGTTTTTATTTAAAACAACGAAAAATTGAGATCCACCGGTATTTAGACCAGCATGTGCCATACTTAAAGCACCATTATTGTGTACTTGCTTTGGACCGCTGGTTTCACAAGGAATCTTATAACCTGGACCACCTGTTCCAGTACCTTGAGGACATCCACCTTGAATAACGAATTCATCGATTACTCGATGAAAAGTTAAACCATCATAAAAACCCTTTTCGATCAATGAAACGAAGTTTTTTACAGT
>DAOVHJ010000055.1 GCA_030671945.1 Candidatus Heimdallarchaeota archaeon | reverse complement strand
GAGTCGCAGGAATAAGATCAGTCAAGGAATAGAAAATTGTTTCACCTTGAAAAAGTGCGAAATAAGCAGTAAGCGCACCTATAGCACCAAGACTAATACCTGAGACGGTAAAATACTCCATTTTATCTGTGTCAAATACCATTCCCCCTAAAACATACGTGACACCCGCGATTAGTCCGGCAGCCCAAATGAACAATAACCAATAGTAATGAGCGATCTCTACAAGAGTGATCACTTGAATTGCGACAGAAAGTGCAATAACAAAACCACCAATAATAGAACCTGGCTTGACCATTTTTGTAAAAGCTCCAATAATTTTGATATATAGTAAAAGAGAAAACAACACTAAAAGGGTTTTCTTTTAGTATTTTTATCAAGTGGTTCATTTTTGTTTATTGAAACTAAAACTTATCGCAATTACCTATTCAGCCCGGTCCTAGGCAGTTTGGTCTGAATACAAAGATAAAAATATAGTGTTTATAAAATATATTTTAGAATAGTTCATAGAACTAAGAAAAGCTTAGAAAAATCGATACAATAAAGAGTCAATTAAGAAAGCTTTTTTTTAGTGAAAGTATTGTTATTTGATAAAAGAAAAAAGTAGGTTAGACAAAAAATGGTATTTGGTAAATTTGTTCGTTGGTTAGGTGGCGGAAAATCCACCCGAGATTATATCATTGATTTGAAAATGGTCAATAAGCGATTAGCTCGCTCATCTAAGAAACTTGAAACTGATGAGAAGAAATTGCAGAGAAAGACTCGAGATGCGATGAAAAGAGGTTTAATGGATCAAGCTAGATTGTATGCTTCAAATGTGGCTCGAAATCGAAAATGGGTGTACAGTTATACTCGCCTCACAACAAGAATCGAAGGTATTATTTTCAGGTTAGAGCAAGCTGATTCTGTTCAGCAATTAGCTAGTGAATTGAAAGGAATGGCTGGTGCTTTGCGAGAAGTAAATGCCAGTTTGAACGCTCCTGAAATTTCCGCATTAGTTGAGGACCTTGAAAATTCATTCGAAGGCATCGAAATGACTACTGATATGATGGATGAAGATTTTGAAAATATGATGTCCCTCGATGTTGATGAAACTGAAGTTGATAAAATCATGGGCGAAATTGGGACTGAAATCGGTCTTGGCGCAGAAACAGGTTTACCAACTCCAGATATTCGTTCTACAGAATTAGCCAAAGAAATAGAAAAACTACGAGAAGATAAGGAATAATTGTTTTTCTTAAAGTTCAGCCCATAGTAGCTGAACACATGTTTTTCTTTTCGTTTTCTTTTTCCTTTTCACAAATCTTTTTTTAGCTTAACGTTATTACAGTAAGAAAGTTAGCTCAATTTTGGCTTGGTGAGTTCCTTGTCGACTTATGAAGAAGAACCAAAAAAGATACTTATTGCCGGTTTACCCGGAGCCGGTTTACGAACAATAAAAGCAGTTGTTGTTGATAACACTCCTCCTGATGAACTAAAAGCTGTTATGGAAAAGCTTGATGTTGGGAATACAATGAGAGACCTTTTGCAAAGAAAAGTTCTCGTTGTGAGATGTGGTGGTGAGTATTCAATTCAAGACGTGATTTCAAGTGACAGTGATCCAATTTACAAACATGTAGAAGCTTTAGTTTTCGTATTGGATATAAATGAACAATCGAAGTTTTCAATGGCAAAATATTGGTTTGATGCTTTAGTGAAACATTTGCGAAAATTTAGTTCTAATGCTAGAATTTACTTACTATTGAACAAAATCGATAAAATGGCAGAGCAAGAAAATATTTCCGATTATATTCGAGCTATAAAGAATTTGTTCATAGATGAAGGGTCAGAGGTTATTATACATGAAACCAGTATCTACGACGCCTCTACTTTTTATGCTTTTAAGGATGTCTTGATGAAGGAAGTGGATAATCAAATTCCCGTTAAGCAATTCCTTAAACGTTCTCTCCGAGGTTCGTCATTCTTAGGTGTGGCAGTTTACTCTAAAGATGGATTACCAATTTACGATGCAGGCGAATTACCTCAAATTGTAGAAATTGCTGCTAATGTAATGTTGGGTTCTGTCAGTAGAATTTCAGATGAGCTCGAACAAGATGATGAAATCAGCTCTACGATTTTACAAATGAAAAAGAAGCGCTTCATGGTTTTCAAGGCAGTTAATGAAAACTGTGTCTTCATTGGGTTAAGCAAACGAAGACCCAGATTAGGACAAATGCTAATTGAAACAGATCAAATTGTGGAAGTACTACAGAAAGCAATTGAATAATTAGAAACAAGCAAAATTTCAACTTGTTCCTATTTGATCTTGTTTCAAAGTAATTATTTCTGGAAGGTCATCTGCAACTTCTTCCATTAATTTTCTTCTTATGCCAGCAAGAACAGCATTCTCAAGATTTCTTTTTTCTAAAATCACTATTGGTATTTTTTGGAGTTGAGCTGTAAGTAATCCCTCATAGGTTGTTTCACCAACAAGAAGAACATCCAAATTGAGCTCAGTCACGATTTCCAATAATTCATTTTTAATTTCATAGAAGAAAGCTATTTTTTGCACCTTAGCTTGACTGTACCCTAAATAACGTAAATCTTCACTAATGTTTTGTCTGAGTAATTCAAGTAAATCATTATATGAGATCTTCTTTTTTCGTTCACCCAATCTACCTGTTTTCTTTTTGTTCTTCTTATGTTTGTTCTGATACTCTATAACTAAAGGTGAAGGATATTGAAAATCGAGGAGATTTAATAGATAATCAAATCCGCCATTTTCTGTGATCAACCAATTCTCTCCAAGAGAATAAACACCTATGTTATTCTCCAATAAGACCTTCAGTAGGTTAATGTATTCTTTACTGATTTTCCTATGATTCCCTCGAGTTAAAATTGGTGGAAAAATAGTAATTATTAATTGAACATCTTCTTTTGCGGCTGTAGCAACAGCTTTACGAGTAAGCCTTGCCGAGATTATACATTTCTTAATTTTTCTTTTCGATTTGTGTAACCAATCCTCACCAATAATAATCCCCGCGTTTTCTCCTACTTTTCCTTTGAACTCTCTTCGTATATTCTCCAAAACTTGAATTACTTCTTTCATCTGCCATCACTACCGAATATTAACAATTTATACTAAATACTTTATTGGATAATCATTAGATTTTCTTTGCAAACTTAAAGGTCTAGATAATAGAGAGGGGTCACTGAAAGAAATAATTAATTGAAAAATGAGTCAGTTTTTCCTCAATTATTATTAACCTACTCTCAAAAAGTCTTAAAAGAGATAAAAAATTAATGGAACTCGGAAGATAAACTTAGCCGAAAGTTTAGAATTATTACTACTGTGGGTGTATAATAAAAATGGTAAATAACCCGTTACAAAGCTTTTTCGAAGCGAAAAGCATAGCGATTTTTGGTGCATCATCAGAGATAGAAAAACCGGGCTATGTAATTGCAGAGAATTTCTTAAAGAATTTTGTAGGTAAAACCTATCTGATAAATCCTAAAGGGGGAGAAATTCTCGGGCAACCAGTGTATAAATCAATTTTTGATTTTGATGACCCAGTTGAAGAAGCAGTTATAATAGTACCTGCAAAATACGTACCTTCAACTATGGAAGATTGTGCCAAAAAGGGAATAAAATCCGTCGTAATCATCACAGGCGGATTTAAAGAGATTGGTGAAGAAGGAAAAACCCTTCAAAAACGGATTGATGAAATCGCCAAGGAAAACAACATAAGAGTTGTTGGTCCGAACTGTATAGGACTTTTTTACCCAAAAAGAGGAATTGATATGGTCTTTTTACCTGATAGTAAGTTGACAAGACCAAAAAAAGGTGGTATATCTATTCTCACACAAAGTGGTGCTTTTGGGTCAGCATTTCTAGATATTATGGGAACTCTTGGGAATGGTAATTATCTATCGAAATTCGTTAGTTATGGGAATGCCTCGGACATCAATGAGGCAGATATTTTAGAATATTTCGGAGAAGATCCTGAAACAAAAATCATCCTAGCTTATTTGGAAGGTTTTAAAGAAGGAAAAAGATTCATCGAAGCTGCTAGAAAAGTTTCTTTTAAGAAACCAATCATAGCGATTAAAGCGAATCGAAACGAAGCTGGGGCTCATGCAGTTGCCAGTCATACAGCCTCTCTTGCTGCAAATGATGCTGTAACTGATGCTTTGTTTAGAGAAGTAGGAATTATACGTGTGTATACTTGGGACGAATTGTTTGATTGTATGGTTGCATTCAATAGTTCACTACTACCAGAAGGTAATCGAGTCTTGATAATTACTGATGGAGGAGGAGCTGGAGTTATGGCTTCAGATTCCGTGGGTGAATTAGGTTTGGAATTAGCACAACTCTCTCCCGCCATTCACGATAAAATGAAAGAGGACTTACCAGCATTTTTCTCCGTTGAAAATCCAATTGACTTAACTGGAAGTGCCACTGCAAAGGAGTATATTTATTCTTTAGAGCAAACGAAAGATGACCCCAATATTGATTCAATAACTTATATTATCATTCCAACACCTCCAGCGATCAATGTAAAAGACCTAATGGAAGGACTAAAACCATATGCGAAAACAATGAACAAAACTATCACTTTTTGCGCACTTGGTGGAGCAGAAGCGGTTTATATTCGAGAAGAATTGGAACAAATGAACTTTCCATTTTATCCCACTCCTGCAAGAGCAATCTATGGGATTGATAAACTCACAGAGTATGCAGACTTTCTCCGAGATCACGGACAAAAGCTGCCAATCATAAGAGAGATTCCAAAGTAGAAGGTGAAAGTGAAATGAAAATAGATAGTAAATCAATAGATGTAGCATACAAAGAAGGCAGAGATTTTCTTTTAGAACATGAAGCGTTGAAAATCTTTGAAAGTGTAGGCATTACATTTCCACCCAATGCATTAGTGAACGATACTAAAGAAGCATTAGCCTTCGCAAAGAAAGTTGGATATCCTGTTGTCATAAAGGCAATGTCACCAGAAATTTTGCACAAATCAGATTACAAAGCAGTTGTTATTGGAATAAATGATGATGATGACCTAAAAGCAAAGTTTGACGATATGAAGAAAAGACTCGCAAAATATAATTTGGAGGGAATTCTAATTGAGAAACAGGTGAAGAAAGGAATTGAATTAATAATTGGTATGAATATTGATCCTACCTTTGGACCAGTAGTTGCATTTGGGATAGGAGGAATACTTGTCGAAGCAATCAGTGACGTAACTTTTCGATTATGTCCTACAACAAAAGAACGAGCTCTGCGAATGATTAATGAAATAAAAACACAAAAAATGCTCAATGGGTTCAGAGGATTACCACCTGTTGATAGAGATGCATTAGCTGAGATGATAGTGAAGGTTTCGAAATTAGCAATTGATTTAGAAGATTACATCAAAGAAATTGATCTCAACCCAATAATAGCTAATGAAGACGGCGTTTATGGAGTAGATGCTCGAATAATTTTGAAGAAGAAATGAATTGTGCTCTTGAGCATAACTTCCTTTTTTTCTTATTTTTAGCAGTTAATTTATAAGAATCTATTTGATAGCTTAATCTGAAGAGTACTTTAAATATTCATTAATATCGATTTTTGATAACACAAACTCGAAAATAAGGAATGGTCAAACTTTGTCAGATAACATAGAGAAAAAAATCAAAGATTTAATTCAAAAATACGGTCTAGAAAATGCAATCAAACATAACGGTAAAGCAAATGATAAAGCAGTTATGCAAAAAATAATGGCAACTCATACAGATATAAGACCTCATTCAAAGAAGGTAAATGATCTTATCGAAGAATTAATCCCTCCTCTCAATGAATTATCTTTAGATGCTCAAATTGAAAAATTGACCAAAATAGCTCCTGAACTACTCGAGAGAAAAGTGACTGAAAAGAAAGTAAGAGAATTACCTCCACTAAAAGATGCTATAAAAGGAAAAGTTGTTACAAGATATGCCCCAGAACCTAATGGTGAAATGCATTTAGGACATGCCTATACAGCATTTTTCGCTCATCATTACGCTAATCGATACGATGGGACCTTTATTCTAAGATTTGAGGATACCAATCCGAAACAAGCAGAAATTAAGTATTACGAAGCTCATCGAGAATCCCTAGAATGGTTAGGACTCAACCCAGGTAAAGAAGTAATTGTATCAAACGATATCCCCATTTTCCATGAAAAAGCAGAAGAATTAATCAAAAAAGGACAAGCATATACTTGCACTTGTCCAGTTGAAGAAATGAGAGATTTACGTTCAAAGATGCAATCATGTGAACATGCAAAGAAAAAACCAGAGGCAATCATGAAAGAATGGAATAAAATGTTGAAAGGTGAGTATGAGGAAGGAGAGATAGTCCTACGATTAAGAGGTGATATGCAAAGTCAAAATGCAGTTATGCGTGATCCAGCAATTTTAATGATTAGAAAAGATGCTCATTGCCTTCAAAATCGAAAGTATAATGTTTGGCCTTTGTATGATTTTGCAAATGCGATTGAAGATAAAATATGTGGAGTAACTCATGTCGGTCGAAGTGCAGAATTTGATACCAGAATAGAATTACAAAATAAAATTAGGGAATTACTTGGCTTACTACCACAACCACATATTTTCCATTATGCAAGATTCAACGTAATTGGTAGTCCAGCTTCTAAACGTAAAATAAAACCATTAGTTGAGGAAGGAAAAGTCGAGGGATGGGATGATATCAGATTAGTGACCGTTAAAGGACTGAAGAAAAGAGGTATTGTACCTGAAACCATCAAGCAAATTGCATTAGAAGTTGGCATGACAACTCAACCAACAAATATTGATTGGAGTTTAATTTCAGCAACAAATAGAAAACTAATAGATTTAAGTTCAAATAGGTATTTCTTTGTTCCTGACCCTGTTATACTGTTTGTCGCTGGTTTATCTGAAAAAAGAGTTAAAGATATACCATTACACCCAGATGACCCGAAAAGAGGAACGAGAAAGATAGAAACTGGAAGCTTTTTCTTTATACCTAGAAGCGATTATGATAAACTGAAGAAAGGACAAGAGTTTCGATTGAAAGATCTGTATAATGTAAAGGTAATTAACAAAAAAGCAGATTTGAATTCTGAAAAAGATCTCCCAAAAAAGTCCGCTGAATTGAAAAACCTATTGAAAAAATATCCAACACATCTATTAACAGAATATACTGACGAGGAATTAAAACCTGGTCCAAAAATTCAATGGGTAATAGCTGATTCATTAGACACCATTGATGTACAAGTAAAAGTGCCAGATGTTCTTTTCATTAATGATGTTTACAATGAAAATAGCCTGAAGATTGTTGATGGAATTGGTGAAAAAGCAATCGCATCTCTAAAAGTAGATGATATAGTACAATTCGAGAGGTTTGGTTTTGTTAGAATAAATCGAAAAGAAGAAAACAAAATATTCGTTAACCAAGCTCATAAGTGAATATAACTCTTACAATTATCATCACTAGCTTCTGCAAGAGATAAAAAATGTAATACTCCCAAAAACAAATGTATTAATAGAGTTAAGTTCAATAACAAATAGCGCAAATATAGAATTTGAAATTGGAGTGTAACCAATTAAGTACAAAATTGGTCGGTAACAACATGGAAGCATGGCAGATATTTCTATTTATTTTTGGATTTGTAGTACTCATAATCATCATAGCAGCGCTTAGGAGAAAAAAACAGAAAAAGGAACCTCGACAAGCTGTTCACACATATTTAGAACATGGTGATTATGTTTCTGCGGGACGAATGTTCTTGCGACAGAAAAAAGAAATAGAAGCAGCAAACCTCTACTTTCAGATGCCCCCAGATAAGAAACCGCTTTATGAGTCCATGATTCTCCAACAATTAGGTGCACAAAGTGCACAGTTATTCTGGATAAAAACAGGGAGAAGATTAGAAAGAAGTTCACCTGATCAAGCTAAAATGGCGTATTTACTTGCAGGTGCTCATTTTGATGCAGTTAAGATGTTTATTGATAGAAATAATCCTACAGATGCAATAGAAATTGTTAAACAAATTCCAATAAGTCACCAAGAGAGTACCGTTAGAAGATTATCCCAATACGCATTTAATCGCGGGAAATATCCTATTGCTGCTGATTTATTACGTGCTATAGGGTTAGTTGATGAGGGGGATGCAATCCTAGCAGTAGCAGCACATGAATTTGGAGCAATCGAACGACCAGAAATAGCCGCTACTATGTATGATTCCGTTGGACGACAAGATCTTGCAGGTGAGTCGCAAGAGCATCGTGGTGAACAAGCACTTTCCCAAGGAAAAATTGAGGAAGCGAAAGCTGCTTTTGCAGAAGCTGTAAAAGCCTATGATGAATCAAATCAACCTAAAAACGCTTTACGAGTGGAAGAGCGTTTGAAGAAGTTCAATTTATTGGATAAATTCAGAGATTATGCCGCAGATGGGAACGCAGAAGCTGCTGAAGATATGATTGATGAAATTTCCACAAGCTTTCCTGCAATAGCAATGTCCGATTTATATGCAGAGATTGCATCAGTTCTTGAGAGAAGTGGGCGCCCTTCAGAGTCAGTTACCTACTATGATAAAGCTGCAGATTCCACAAATAATCCAGTGAAAAGACAAGGATACGTGAATGCTTTACGAAGAGTAGGTTCACTGATTGCCTCACAACGAGGAAAAGGAGAATCTGTTGCTACAGCGAATTTATCAGAAAAATGTATAGTCTGTAAACGTCAAATACGTAAAGGTGAACGAATCGTATCGTGCCCTCATTGCAAAGCCGTAGCACATTATTCACACTTTGTTGAATGGCTAAAAGTGCAAGGTGAATGTCCAAGTTGTCACGCAAGATTAAAAGTAGATGATATCAAATAATAAGGAAATATCTTAAAATACATCAGACTATTTTCGTTTTATATAATTGCTGTGATACTATGGTCGGTAAAACTATTCCGGAATTATGTGATCGAATCCTCGCAGATTATGATTTAGCAATTAAATTAACTACAGAAGAGATTAATGAGTTAATTGAACGATTTATATTTTTAAAGAAAGGGAAACCAATTTTAAAACGCATTAAAAGTGGCTCAGCATTAGTGGTTGGAGACATTCATGGTGATTTCGATATATTGAAATCAATTATTGACGGTTTTACAAAAAATGATTATATTGATCACATAATTTTTCTTGGCGATATAGTAGATCGCGGTTCACAATCAATTGGGTGCCTGAATTTACTGTATGCTTTGATAATTAAATATCCAGAAAGAGTGCACTTTGTGAGAGGAAATCACGAAGCTATCTCAGTGAATTCCCGTTATGGATTTCTAGCAGACATTAGAAATTTTTGTGGTTCATCAGAAACAGAAGAAATTACATTGAACAACTCCTTACCTGAATTATATGTTAACTTCAACAGATCTTTTGGAACCTTGCCTTTAGCACTTGTTCATGAGGAATTCAGATACTTTTTTGTCCATGGTGGAATACCTATTGAACCCATTTCTTTAAAGGAAATCAACGATTTGCCAAAAGCAGATTTACTTCTAAGTAATCCAACCATAAAACAAATGCTTTGGAATGACCCTCGAGAAGAAGTCGAGATGTATAGTTATAGCGTAAGAGGGGATGGAATTTATGTTTATGGTCAGAAAGTTATTGATAATTTTCTGAAAAAGAATAATCTAAAAATGATTATAAGAGCACATGAAGTTATTCCGGATGGATATATCTACTTATTCAACAAAAAATTACTTAGTTTATTTACTTCAGAGGATTTCTATCAAGGTGTTAGTGGGAAAATCGCGAAAATAACTGATAAAGGGAAAATCAAGATTTTTCATCCCTTAACTAATTCATATTAGTACAACGATTTTCTTTAAGAGAAATTATAAGAATTACTTTTTGATACAAATAATGAATCTCAAATCCAAATAAGCCCAAAGCCAATCCATAAGAACACTGAGACCGTAGATAAGACGATTATACCTACAATATCCAGTATTGACCCAACTCGAAATATCTCTTTCACACTAAAGTAACCCGTTGAATAACTTATCATTGTGGGGGGCGTACCAAATACTAATGCATAATCAATACTAGAACCCATTGCTACCATTAAAGCTAATAACGTAGGATCGATCTGTAAACTAATAGCAATAGGAATAACTAAGGGAATTAGCATTGCCGCACTTGCTGTATTGCTGGCAACAGCTGTCACTAGAAGCGAGATCCCACCAACAATTAATGCAATTACTATGAAATGTTTTCCTTCAATAATACCCATTTTTGAAGCAATCCAGTCACCAATTCCTGTAGCAACTAATGCATCTCCTAAGCTTAAACCCCCTCCGAATAAGAATAAAGCATTCCAATTGACATTCTTAACATCTTTTACTTCTAACAAATTGAATCCGAAAATTAGCACAACTGCTATTAGAGCTACAATACCAGAACTAATTGCAATAACTCCATTAGTCCAATTTTTCAGAGGAGTTGCAATTAACCAGAGAACAATGGTGAAGATGAATATTGCTACAGTAATCCATTGCTTCTTATTCATTTTACCCATTTTCTTCAAATCATCACGAAAAACGATTTGAGCTTCTGCTAAGCTTTCCTTTGAGATTTTTGGCTTGAAAACCAGGAGTAT
>DAOVHJ010000157.1 GCA_030671945.1 Candidatus Heimdallarchaeota archaeon | reverse complement strand
TTATGATCATTTTAGCGATTATTTACTTTGCAAGAACAAGAAAAGAAGTAGATGATCCAGTTATTAAGAAAAGAATTCTGTTCGTTATCTTAGGATTTACTTTCATAGTATTAGGTGTTCTAATTTTTGCCTTAAATGGAGTTGTTGATGAAATATACCCAGACAGTCCATGGGAAATAGTGTTTTGGATTTTTGCAACGATTTTATGGATAGCAGGACCGATTCTTCAGCTCATAGGTTTCAATCTTGGCAAGACTACTCCTAGTGGAGAAGAACTCACCGCTTAGAATCTAAAGATTGCACAGAAGATTGATTTACTTACCTAATAGCAACCCTTTATTAAACTGTTAATTAAATAATATCTAGACGAAAGTACGAATTACTTACGTTGGAAAAATCCCTATAATTAGGTGATATGATTTTGAGGTTGAATAACAAAATAATAGTTTTTGCAGCAATGTTGCTAATGCTCACACCAATGTTAACTGTCCTCGGTACAAATAATACCGTTGATCCAGTTTATTCCCCAAATACTTTTGGTGATGACGTTGGCGTAACTGCTGGAATGACCATTAAATATGATATTATGGAGCTTGCTTTCCCAGCAATACCAAATGTAACCATTTCGGATCTTGCAGGAAATCAATTATATGTTAAAGTTATGTCTGTAGAAGACAGAGATTTTGGTGCCGGCGTAATTGGTAAATGGATCAATTACGGAATGGGTTTAATTTTCAAAACAGATGAAACCATAACTATCGGTGAAGGATTTACTGCCTTGGATTTAATTATCCCAACCGGAGCAGCAACTCCCGCAGCTATACTTTCAGGAGTTCCCCATTTCAACGGAAGCTTAGCACCAACTTTCTTCTTCTTAGATGATGGCTGGACAATTCATGAACTAGCACTTGAATCTGTTGGATTTACTGTCAACAGTGGAGGGTCTGATTTCATAGCAACTCTTGTTTCCGGTCCAGGTAATATGGCCTTAACTTATAGAAAATCTGATGGTATCTTAACTGATCTCCATATAGAAAACATTTACTTAATGGGCATGAATTTTACCGATATAACTATTGACCTTAGCTTTGCTTCAGTAGAGACTAAGGGTTTAGATCTTACAGTAGGTCAAGAAATATCATTAGTAGCAGATATCGCTCATCTAGCAGTAGAAGGTACTGGCGAGATTTTTTCCATGCTTAATACCTCTATGAGAGATAGCTTCACAGATGAAGTTGCCAGTATGGAAGGGCAAACTTTACTAAAATATATAATTACTGACGTAGAAGGGCTTTATTACACTGCAGATGTTTATTCCTATGATTTCACTACAGAATCCTTAGTAAAAGCAACAGATGAATTCCTATTCGTGGGCTTCTTAGGTGGATACCAATTGGATGAACCACCATTATGGGATACTGGAATGACTTACACACCAATCTACGCACCAGCAATAACTGCTGACTATGACATTTACGGCGGATATATGGTCTTAATGGACACAATCGTTAGTGTTTATTTAGATGATCTCTTAGCATTTCTCCCCACAACAACATCTGGCTTAGATTTCACAATAAACTCAGTCGATGGTACCTTTGGAGTCGAGGAAAAGAAGGGATACTTCTTCTTAAAAGAATCATTAGATGTTGATGTAGACTTTACAGCATCATTAGCAGCGATAACTCCAGAAGGTTTCTTCAATCCAATGGTTGATCCAACAATTGACATCAATGCAATTCTTCATCAAGAAGGTTGGGTAGCTTATTCTGAATCAGGTGTGCTCGCAGGAATGAGAATAAAATTAGATGTCGATGTAACAATCACTTCTGATTTCGCAACAATTTCCGGTATGCCAACTGGAACAATTTCCATTGATTTTGATTTCAAAATTGTCAATCCAGACTACAATCCTCCCGATCCAATCAAAGGTGGAATATTCCCAGGATATACTTGGTTAGTTGCTATTCCAGCACTTCTCGCAGTTGCAGCTATAGGTCTAATTAAGCGACGCAAATAATATCATATGAATTTATGTGCGAATTTTTCGCACACCCTTTTCATTTTTTTTATTTTTCTTCTTTCTCCCACTTGTGTTTTTTTGTTTCCCTAATAAATTTAGTAGTTTTTAAGGGTAATTTTAGAGAGTTGATTGAGTCTAATCTTAGATTCAAGCACTACATAGTTCCGAACAAATGCTTGTAGTTGAGAATTCCACAAAAAACTAAGGGGTTATTATTTGAAGAAACTCGATTTTGATTTGGATCAATTATTTAGTAGATTAGGGAATAGGAGTTCTCAGAAATTCATAGATGAGGATTTTGATACATTACTAGATGAAAATGCTGTTAAGAGAAGATTAAGTATTTCTTGGTCAAAAATAGCTTCTGTTCTCAAAAGAATCTGGCAAATGCCGGAAATACGAATAGTTCTTCTTGTGATAGCCTGTAGATTGTTTTTTATCCTGTTTACCCAATGGCCCATGGATTTTGATTTCTACATTGATATTTCCCGGAAAGTTCTAGCAGGTGAAAGACTTTATACTGATATTATATCAACACACATGCCTTTAGCAGATATTCTGTATGTGACAATGTATTTCATTTGTCCTTGGAAAAATAATATCATTGCTCTTAGAATTTTTATGAAATTTCCTTTTCTCCTGGCCGATATTGGTATAGCTTTAGCTTTGATGAAAATTGTTGAGAAAGCAATTATTAAGCATGATTACGAAGGCAATGTCTTGGATGATCCCACCTTTGAAAAAGTTAGAAAAGCAAAATTAACTGTAGGCTATTTTGTAGCTTTTGCTTTGCCGTTAATCTTACAAACTGGTGGTGGAAGATATGATAGTCTTCTCATCTTTTGTTTTGCTATGGTTATTTATTGTATTCAGATTGGTAATTGGTTTGGTATTGCTTTCTATGCTGCTTTAGGTTCCTCAGCAAAATACATAGGAATCATCTTTCTTCCTTTTGTGGTTTTCTGGATGAAAAAAGATGATATCCTTCCTTTTATTCTTGGCTTACTTCTGGGATTCTTGCCCATCTTTCCATTCTTAATTACAATTCCCTCGGATTTCGTTTCAGCCATCCTATTAAGAGATTCACATATTGCGTATGGTTTCTCAATTTGGCATGCAATATCCATCATCTGGAGCGGTTTTAAAATGAAATACGTGAGTGGAATAGAGGATACTTATGCATCTCAAGATGAACCATTGTTTATTCAAAAATCTTACATGGTTCTCTTTGTCTGCATCTATTTCGTAGTATTTCTCATCTACATTTTAAGATATAGAGATTTAATGAAAAAACATACCATTGACAAACTACCACTCTCTACAATTACGTTACTAGTTTTTCTGCCCATTTTCATTTTTGCTTTAACTTTCAAAGCAATAAACATACAAATTCTTGCTTGGTTTATTCCATTTATAGCTCTTCGGAAAAAGAAAGGACTATTAATTGAATACTCTCTCCTTACGTTAATACATGGATTGGCCCTTGTATTTTATGAAGCTTTTAATCAGGAAGCATTTCTAGGATTGTCAGATTCACCGGCATCTGAGAATTCTTTCATCTATCGAATAATTGTCCTACCAGCCTTAAAGCTAACTCAAATTGTTCCTGTGGTTGTTTGGGTTTCCATAATATTTGTGACTATCATCTGGTATATGATAAGGACATCTGTGGAATTCATCAAGTGCTCGAAAGAACTTCTAGGTAAGGATTCTATACCTGTAATTCCAATTTAAGAAAATCTTTCATAGTAAACAATTCAAAATAAAAGCAATTGCTATAAATCACTTCTATTCCTTTAGAAACGTGGATCTAGAAAATGGTAACTTGTGAATATCCTGACTGTGGTAGAAAAGAAGCTTTACCTTTCAAATGTCGATATTGCACTAAGTTATTTTGTACCACGCATCGTTTGCCTGAAAACCATGATTGTGAGAAACTTCATCTTGCAACCTCTCCATCCTTAGCACAACCAACCATAGAGAAAGCTACACAAGTAGAAGTTAGTGAGAAAAGGACAAGACGTCAACGAAGAAAAAGTGCACCAATCGAGCCAGAATACTTCGAACCAGACTCTCATTATTACACTACCAATGATTCAGGACAAGTCTATACAACAAGGCCAACTAGAAGAAAAGCTATGGATCGGCGTTTCTTTTCAATGGTTGGTGATTATTTTTCAGTTGGTAACGAAATCCTGGATTTCCTCTTAGGTTTACTCTTGATGATTATTTCATATAGCTTTATCTCAATCTTAATGTCAAGTCTGCCTTGGTATTTTATTGCATTTATTTCACTCAATATTACCCTAGTGTATTTCTCATTAGTTTTTCCAAAGAAGCTCTTAGCTAAGAAATATGGTTTCTCCTCAAGATATGTCCTTTCAAAAATAGGTCTAATAATTAATTTGGTTATGTCAATTTCTCCCATTAAGATAATCTTCTTCCCAGGTATAGTAGTTATTCCTGAAATCCATTTAATGACTAAAAAACAGAAGGGACTTGTTTGTTCCATTGGTTTATTCATAAATTTAGCACTTGGTATCACCTTCATTTTTCTAGGTTGGTTTTTACCAAATGCCCCAGCTGCTATGTTTTTCATTAATACTGCTTTCTTTACTTCCCAAATAGTCTTGATAAGTTTAATCCCATTTAGACTTTCAAATGGTCATTACATTTTGAAATGGCATTGGTCTATTTTCTCAATAATGATTATAATCGCTTTAGCAATATTCATTAGCACTATCTTTCTCGGAGTCTTTTCTTTCTAATCACTTTCTTAGCATTATAGAAACATTTTCTTTTGAAAATCTCATAATTGATGGTATTGTAACTAAAAGTGAGATAGCTATTAATGCGATAATAAAAATTGGGATTCCAATTAAATCCATTTTGAAACTATAATCTAAGATGTTGTGATTCGTGAAAATTGGTCTATTAAAGTGAACACTGAAAACAGATAATGGTAAACCAACTATAAATGCAATTATAAAAGAAGTTATTTCTATAACAAGTATTTCTGCAAAAATAATTTGGATGAGACTTCTAGTCGAATTACCTATACTATTGAGTATTGCATTGCTTCGGTCTCTCTGTTTTAGAATGAACTCAATATTATTTCCAATGATTATAAGTCCAACTGTATTCATGAGGATAATTTGTATCAAAAGAAATGTCTTAACATCAGGAATATAATTTCTAATGTATTTTCCAATGAATTGCTCATTAACAACCTCTGGATTAACATTGATTACATTATCAAGATTCAATAGTTCTTCAATAATTTTGTCTTCATCAGCATCGGATTTTAATTTTGCAAAGAATAGATTTGTATCTGTGACCATATTATCTTCTCTTAATGTTCTATCATTAACAAGTAGGAATTCTTGATTTGGTTGGTTTAATTCAATATTAATACCATATGCAAGCCCAAGACCTGGTGCAGAATGGATTATTCCTTGAACTTCAAAGGTTTCGTAAGCAAATCCGAAAGGTAAATTTGCTATAGTAAAATTTGATCCTATGGTGAGATTTAGTCTTTCTGAAACAAAATCACTGATTATTGCTCCTTTATCTGACTGATTCAGATTATACAGCATATCATTAACTGAATCTTGGCTTGAATAAGCACTATCCCACCGACCAATTCGAGAATAAATAATGGGATCAACACCGTAAACTGTAACTCTGTTGTAAATTAGCTTCCCTTCAGTTCTCAACACAGGCATTATTTCGCCTATACCTTCAATAGCTGATATATTTGTTTCATATGAAGATTCTACATAGGATGTGTGAATCCGTAAATCTGCTCCATTTTGATAATATTGTTCTGCTTGTTCATTTGCTCTAATTGTTGCATAGATGTTTAATGTGAAGACATTGAAGCATGAGATAATGATGAGTATTATCAAAATCGTAGTTAATTTATTCCGAGAATTTTTCAAGAAATTTGCAACAAAAAATGATTTGTTTAAGAAGAATCTGTCGTACAACCATTTTAATTTTCCAAGAATATTGTTACTGAAAAGTGTTGCTACTATTGCCAGAAGGATTATCAACAGAATTACTGAAAGAAAGATCATCATACTTTGTTGCGATTGGTAAATATCAAAGTTGTAAACATCAACTATATCCATGTGATTTCGAATCGTATTATAGATTAAAAATATCAATGTGAGAACAAGTAGTCCCCCAACGGTAATTATTACTCCTAATTTTTGAATACGTTCTCTCGTCTGTTTTTGTTTCTCTTCAACATTGTTTTGTAAAACCATTCGTAATTTCACTAAAACAAATAGACTTGAGATTAAAAGAACACTAACAGTTGTGTAAAGAGTTAAGGTGTAAGGGAATTTTACTTTTGTAATAAATTCTCTAAAAACTGCTCCTGAAAAACTACCAGAGGCAATCGATGGAATTAGGGACGCTATTAC
>DAOVHJ010000218.1 GCA_030671945.1 Candidatus Heimdallarchaeota archaeon | reverse complement strand
TTCTTTATTCTCACACTCTCTGTTTTTACTGTCATTTCTTTCTCCTCACTTCTTTACTAAGATTTTTTCATTAAATAAAGTCTTTTCAATTTTACAGGTGATTTTTTCATTTTTTAATAATAGGTATTTATATCAAGACCTCGATATTTTAATTAAAATACTGGAAGTCTGTTCATCTTGTCTGATTTAAATAAACGAGAGTTTATTGCCCTACCTCTTGATTTATGCTTCTTTGATCGCAAAAGATTTGATAAATTACGAACTGATACCCCTTTGGAAATTATTAGTTATAGGAAATATGACAACGGACTTATTCGCACTCATTTCCTTTCAAAGACTTTGGAGAAAGGCGAAGAAACTGATGAAAGAGAGCATTTACTTTGGATTAAAACAATTGATATTGATGGGAAAAAACATGTGATGTATCGTTGTGATTGTAAGTATTTTGATTACAGACAGCTTCGTCCTGCAAAAAGAGTGTTTGAACTACAAGAAATAAGTAATTCTCTTTGTGTTGTTATTCCTTCAAAGTCATATACAGAGCTAAAAAAGTTGTTCAATATTGATAAACACGCTTTTCTTGCTCTACAAGAGCTGTTTAATCATCATGTTCAAATTTCCATATAAATGTGTAAAATTTGGATTATATGCATAAGAAGACAGTTTTATAAAATAGAATCACTAAATTAAAATGAATAAAGATTAATATCTTGTCTTAAGAAAAATCTGGACGTGTTGCATATTTGACAGAAGATATAGAACTAGAAGTAAAGAAATTGCGCATCTTAACTGCTAATAATGTATTGAATACTTATCCTTACCTCAGTGGAAAACTTAGAGGTGTATACAAAGTTTGTGTTACTGGTAGCTCTGGCAGTGGTAAAACTACTATGATTAGATGTTTCGATCCAGAAGCTCATGGTCGTGAAGTCCCCAGATACTTCTATGTTGATTATGAATTATTAAAGAAAAATCCAGATCTTTTTCCCGAATCCAATACTGCAACCCAGACTTTTGATTTCACCGTTGTTGCATTACTAATCGGAGGAGAAGATAAAGCAGATATTATTAAATTCAGCGAGTTGACTGAAGAGATAATTGATGAGAAAAAAGTGAAATGGGTCACTATCTTTTACTTATTTGGTACACCAGGTCAGTGGCGTTTTAAAGACATTCGAGCTTTTGCTGAGAGAAGGTCCGATGGTGTAATCTTCATAATTGATCCAATTGACCCAAAACTCAGAGAGAATTTTGAGGATTTCAGAGAACAAGTCATAAAGAATGTCGAGAGAAAAGTTCCAATTATTTACGCGGTTAACAAACAGGATTTACCAAACGTTTTCAGTAGTGAAGATTTGCAAAAAGAATTGAATCTTTCAGAGAAAGACATATTTGATATGTCATCATTGAAATGTCAAAATATTTCTCGTCCTATTATTGCATTAATTAAAAAGATGCAAGAGGAAGAATTAGGTAAGAAAAGTTAAGGAATGGTATTCTTCCTTTTTTCTTTTCGATTTTAATTAATTTTCAATTAAGAATTAAAGCTTAATATATTATGATGTTATGTTTTATTGTAATGAATCATTTCTGAGGGATATTATGTCGAAATCTCAAGTTGAAGCTAATAAAAATCCAGAAAAATCTTCTCTTGAGTCTACAAATGATAAAATCCCAACTGCTCATGATCTAGCTATTGAAACAACTTCTAGTTTGGTCAGCGGTTCAGCTTTACTATTCCTTGCAAATATAGTCATTGTGATTTCTGGTTTTATTCTCGCAGCTATTCTAATTCATAAAATGCCCGATTATATTTTTGGAGCTTCAAGAACACTTCAAAGAATAATGGTTATAACGACAGTAATTGCTTTGAAGGGGATTGGAAACTCAATCATCATACATTTCTCTGGGAAAAATATTGATAAAGAAAAAATAAGTGATATGATTATTGCGTCTATAATGTTCAGTATTATTTCAGGTTTAGTTTTTGCAATTATAGTATTCTTTCTAGTGGTTTATATTGTTCAACCCAGAGTTGATGTTTTAGGTGGTTTGTCCTTTGTAAAGCTGATTTTTGGTTTATTATTTGTATTTCCCATGACCTTTTTAGTTTCTTCTTTGAACAGCTCTTTATTGGGATTAAGGAAGATTAAACAGAGTGTTGTAGCGATTGGCATTCAAAGTATTGGTAATTTGCTATTTTCTACTCTTTTCGTCTATTTGGGATTTGGTGTTTTTTCAATTATTTTGGGGTTAGGATTTGGCAGTCTTCTTTCTGTTGTATATAGTTTGATAGTAAATAAAGAGTATATTAGCTCTTTTTTCAAAAGAAAGAAAATATTCCGAAATATTTTACATTCTTTTAAATCATTAAGATTGATACTGTCTTTTTCTTCACCGATTGTTATAGCATCTATTGCTACACAATTAATTGAAGGGGCAATGATATTCATTATTTTAGGATTTTTCTTTGAAAACGGTCATCTTGCCTATATTCAGATTGCCTATTTCAATTATGTTTTTATGTTAATAATGGCTACTCGCATTCCACAAGATTCAATTGGACGAATGTTACTTCCACATTTGAGAACGCTTGAGTTAAAAGATGCAAGGAAAGAGCTTCAAAGAGCAATTCGGTTTATGATGCTAGCAACCATTCCAATAAATGTTATTTTTGGTATTTTTACTGAAGAGATTCAAATGCTTTTAGAACTTATTATTAGCAGTGGCAGTAGTTTATGGCTTGGAACTTCAACGATCATTCCTTTGCTCCGATTATTGATTATAGGAGGACACATTTCATCGGCTTATTATCTTTTAATGAGCAGTAATATTTCCCTTAGAAAACCAAGCATTTATGCGAAAGCGGAATTCATTGGACTCATAGCTATCTGCTGTTTTAGCTTGTTCTTTGTTCCTGGATTTGGTATTATAGGAGTAGCTTTCGCTTTCATAATAGCTTATTCAATAATGCTTCTTTATGCGATTTTTAATATGTTATCTAATGAAATTATTTCTCTTCGAAGTGTAGGTGAGATTTTAAGTTTAAGTTTCATAACTTCTATTGCTATTGCTATAGTTTATCTCATTCAATTCTACGTTGGCATTGCGATTTACTGGAAAATAATTATCGCCATTTGTTGTTTGATTATTAGTTTACTAATAATTCGATTAACAAAGGCTGATTTTGTATTTGCCCTTGATTTGTTTAAACGACTATTTGGTAGAAGAAAAAAGATCGATTTGAAAAGGAAAACAAATTAAAAATTAAGAAAAACTGATGTTACGAGAAAAAGCAAAGATTTAAAAAAACAATACAATTCATTATTCAAATCAGAGTTCTGATACGATAACAAGAGACAAGACAACGGAGAATAACAAAAATGGAATTTTGTGACGAATGTGGTTCACTATTAGCACCAAAGAAAATAAATGGAAAAGTAGTAATGACTTGTCCAAAGTGTGGCGAAGGGAAGGAGCTTTCAAAAGGAGAGCAAACACAGAAACAAGAGATTAAACAATCTAATCAAGAAAGTATGGTTATAATTGAGGACCCTGATGCATTGAATACCATGCCAACGAAAAAAATGCGTTGTCCAAAGTGTGCTATTGTTGTAGATACTCAATACTGGGCGGTACAAACACGTAGCGGTGATGAAGCACCAACCAGGTTTTATCGTTGTATGAAGTGTAAACACACTTGGAGAGAATACGATTAATTTAAACATTCATTCTTTCTGCTATTGCAATTAGTCTCGCAACCCGAATAGGTTCAGGAATTCTACCAACAAGAGTAAGATCTTTTAATAATTGAGAAATCGCTTCATGTTCTAGACCTATAAATTGAACATAAATTGGTTCATTATTTTCAGCAGAAATATACTCTCGAGGTAAACCATTTTTTTTGATAATTGCTAATTTCTTTTCTCCATCCGGCAAATTTCGTAATGCTTTGGATATTTTTTCCATATTTGGTTCTCTATCAACTACAGAGATTATTGGTAAATCGGTTTTTTGATGTAGCTGCTCTAAATCAATATAATTAAATCCCGCAATTGTGACTCCCCTAGTCATTATTAACTTTAATTGCTGTTGATGAGAACTCTGCAGAATCATATCAGCAATTCGCTCTGTTGCATCAGATCCATCAACTGTAACTTGACTTTTCAGAACCCCTTCTAGAAGGATGGAACCACGATAAATTACACCAATTATCGGTACGTTTTTGTCTTTCTCCCGGTTAAAAGATGCACATGCTAATCCAATAATTTTTATTCCTTTTTTTAGTTGCGGATTCAAGCCTGTCACCTATAAAGAAAATTTCTCAAATGCTATTTTTCTTCTCTTCGTTCAATGATTTCCAACATTAATTTTGTAAAAGCTTCAGCAATTATTTCTCGTTCTTTACTTCGTTTTTCATAAGCTTCGAGATCGTATTCTTGAATTGAAGATTCAATTATAGCAACTAGCTCATCAATAGTATACAATCCATTCAAATATGAATGACCAATTAATGCTTCTGCTCCATCTCCTACCTCTCCTGCTGTAGAACTTGATGGCATAAGAGCTCTAAGACCGGCTCCCCGTACTGCTTCTGAAAGCGCCTTATCATAAACTCTTTCCCCCACAGGTTTGCCATAGACTTTTGTTTTTGCTAATGAATAGATGAAATTCACTAATGCATCCCCGAACTTTGCTAGATTATGGTTTCTCATTATTTCTCTTAGTTTCTGTTTTGTCTTCTCTGGGAATGCTGCTTTTTTCATTTGACATCAACTTGAGCTCTACAACAAACTAAGTATTACTCTCTAAAAATAGTTCCTAGGGAAATTAGAACGGAAATAAAAAACAAGATTAATTTCTATTTGGTTTTTTCCAAGAGTTTATAGAAATCATCAACACTTTTCACTAAATCTCTACAGGCAGTTCTTACCGCTTTGTCTATTTTTCTTTTAGGAGCAGCTTTTATAACCAATTTAGCTTTGTCAACAAAAGGATGCTCTTTATAATATCCA
>DAOVHJ010000321.1 GCA_030671945.1 Candidatus Heimdallarchaeota archaeon | reverse complement strand
TTTCTAAAATCCCAATTTTTTCAATTTCTAAGGTAACTATATCTCCTTCTTTCAAATATTGAGAAGGTTTTTGATAATGTCCCACTCCTGAAGGAGTTCCAGTAAATATTATGTCACCTGGTTCGAATGTAAACGATTTTGATAAGTAAGAAATTGTGTAAGCTACCGAGAAAATCATATGTTTTGTGTTTGATTTTTGCCAAGTATTACCATTTACTTTTAGTTCAAGTTCCAATTCTTGTGGATTTGGTATTTCATCTGGTAACACAATCCAAGGTCCCATGGGAGCAAAAGTATCCATGGTTTTCGCTCGAGTGAATTGTTTATCTTCATATTGATAGTCTCTTGCTGTAACATCATTGCCAATCGTATAACCAAAAACATGCTCGAGTGCTTTATCTTCCGGAATATGTTTTCCTTTCTTTCCAATTACTACAACAAATTCAATTTCAACATCAGGTTTTTCTGAGATTTTTGGAATCACAATATTATCTTGATGACCTATTATTGCTGAATTGAATTTACCCCAAATCATTGGATTCTTGGGTACTGCGGCACCACCTTCTTTTGCATGATCAAGGAAATTTCTTCCTAAACAGATGATTTTTTGTGGATTAGAAATTGGCGCTTGAAACTTTATTTCTTTAAGTGGATAAAATGCAGCTGAACGTATTCCATTGAAAATTTCTGAATCATTGGATTCAAGTTCCTTAAGTTGTTCTATCATTTGTTTAAGTTTCTTAATTCCCTTATCTCCGATTTCAATGAATTCTTTCATATCTTTAATAATTTCAAATCTTGGCTTGGGTAAACGTTCCCCAGCGTTTACAATATCAATAATTTCACTTTCACTCCAGAAAGTTCCAATTCGATTTTGCCCGTCTTTTGTTTGAAAAGTAAATATTTTCATTTTGATTACCTATAGTTTTTCTCAACAATCTCTCCTTGAATTATTCGAGTTTTAAAATTCATTGGTAGTACTTTTATTTTGTTTTTTTAGCATTTATACAAGAAGCAATTTCTAGACAAAACACTTTTTTAGTGCGAAGTCCACTTCGTTAGTGTTATACTATTTGTTGCAAGGTAGTTGATATTATGACTAAAATGAAGAATGCTGAAAGATTAAATAAAATTGCTCCATCTGGTATTAGGGAGCTTTTCTCACGTGCACAAGGGATACCTGGTGTAATCTCATTAGGTATAGGACAACCAAATATTCCTACACCTAAAGGTCTTATTGATTTAGTTGTTCGTTTAATTAAAGGTGGAGATAATTATTATTCCCCTACTCCTGGCACTAAAACTTTCAGAGAGGGAGTAGCAGAACAAAATAAGCGCGATTATAATCTTGATTATGATCCAAACACCCAAGTCCTTGCAACAGCTAGTGGTTGTGAAGCACTTTATTGTGCGCTAATGGCTTTTGTTGATCCTGGAGATGAAGTATTAATCCCTGATCCCTCCTTTCTCACTTATCCTCGTCAAGCAGTTCTTGCTGGAGGAGTTCCTGTTTGGATGAAGCCCACTAAGGATTTAAAAATTGATACTTCTAATCTTCAAGAATACATTTCTGATCGTTCCAAAGTAATTATTCTGAATTTCCCCTCAAATCCCACAGGAGAAATTATGGCTCCCTCAGAATTAAAACCAATAATTGATTTAGCTGTTGACAATGATTTGATCATTTTAACAGATGAAGTTTACGAGAAATGTATTTTCACCGATGACAAACATATACGAGTTTCAAGCTTAGATGGAGCATATGAGAGAACGATATTATTGAACAGCTTCTCAAAAACGCTTTGCGTACCAGGATGGCGTTTAGGATATGCAGCGGGTCCTAAAGAAATGATAGGACAAATAACCAAAATGCATAGCTTTGTTGTTGCTAACGCACCATCTGCTCAACAAAATGCGATTGGAGATTTCATAAATACCTCTGAATTTGATGAGTTTACTAAGAAATTAAGAGATACATTGAAGGAACGAATGATCAAGATTGTGAAAGGATTCAATAGCATAAATGGTATTAGTTGTCGGAAACCAGAAGGAAGTTTCTATGCTTTCCCAAGAGTCACTTTTCATAAAGACTATACAACCTCTAAAGAATTAAGTGAAGAAATTTTTGAGAAACAAAAAATAGTTCTTGTTCCTGGAACAGAATTTGGTCCCTCAGGTGAAGGTCATCTTAGAGCTAGTTTTGGATCTAGTTCTCTTGAGCAAATCGATGAAGTAATGCAACGATTGGAAGAGCTCTAATTTCAACTGCTTGACTTAAAAAGATAAAAGAGGAGAGATTAATTTCTCTCTATTTTTTATGGTCCAACAAAACCACATGATGGGCATGTATAGTTGATTTCTTTTTTTCTACAAAAAGAACATCGTACATGAACTACATCGCCACAACTTGGACATCTGAATTTCACTGACCCAACATCGTCTGGTGTTATCTTTCTTAAACAACAGGAACATGATGGCATACTGTAAGCTTTGTCACTCATTCTTCAGTTCTCCGAAAGTTCTAGACACGTCTTCCTCTTCTTCCACCAGCTCTTCTGGTGCCATCGTGTGCTACAGGTGTAACTTCTTCGATTCTACCTATTCTTAAGCCAGAACGAGCTAATGCTCTGATTGCTGCTTGCGCTCCTGGTCCAGGAGTTCTTGGTCCATTTCCACCGGGAGCTCGCACTGCTATGTCTATTTTTGTAATTCCACGATCTTTTGCGGCTGTGGCTGCATCATAAGCTGCTCTCATTGCTGCATAAGGTGATGATTCAAACCTATCACTTTTTACATACATTCCGCCTGATCGTTTGGCTATTGTTTCGCTACCAGTTGCATCAGTTACAGTGATTATTGTGTCATTATATGAAGAGTATATGTGAACAATTCCTGTTCTATGTAATCTTCTCTTTTTGGGATCTCTTGTTGCACTCATATTTCTCACCTTACAATTCATCTTTCAATTTTTTAGGAACAACTTTCTCTGCTTTTTCAGCAATTTCTTTGATTTCTTTAGCCTTTTCGTCTACTTTAAGTAAAGGAGCTTCTTCCTCTTTTGGTGCGGGTTTTGGAGTTTCCTTCTTTACTGGAGGAGCTCCTCTTCTCTTTGATCTACCTCTAGAGGGGGGACCACGTCTTCGATCGCCTTTTCTTTCTGCAGCAGGTTTTTTACCTTTGAAGACGTTTGCTGGTAAAGCTT
>DAOVHJ010000279.1 GCA_030671945.1 Candidatus Heimdallarchaeota archaeon | reverse complement strand
GTTCTAGAGAACCTACTATTAATAGAACATAAAATAATGGTATAGCAATTAACAAGACTAGGGTTATGAATCGTCCCCAGATCATACCTTCTAATTTCTTTAACGCCATTAAAGATTCCTCACTAGAAGTATTAGGGACGATTATTCATAAAAAGTTGTCCTTTTAAAATTGAACTTTGTAATTGCCTTCATTTTTGCGTTTTTTCTGTTTTTAGGGAAAAATTCCACTAGAAGACGGGGTGAGTAAAGTTTATAAATTAGTTAGGAATAAATGTTAGTTCCAATAGAAACTAAGGTAAGTTAAAAGGTCTCAAGTTTCTAGTCAATAAGTGACGAGCTAGGTGAAAAAATGGCACTTCAAACAAATGGATTAATTATACCAAGAGGCATGGTTCTCCCATTGAGACTCTATCACGTCAATGGTGGTTCACTCGGAGTCGCCAGTACTATTGTGAGAAAACTCAAAGAACATCCTGTTGAATTTAAGGAACGTAAATTCTATGAAGGGTTCTCTGATGTGGACACCGATGGTAAAATGATTAGTGTTTACTATACTGTTGGACAACCAATTAATGTCCAAAGAATGAAAGATGGAGAAATGGAAACCCAAGCTATCTACTCACAAGGTCGTTGCGAATATATTATTCATATCAAAGAGAAATATCTCGAATGTCGAGGAACTTCTTGGGTATCAAAGAAAGGATTACTACCATTAATGAGCATCTTGGGTGTTGAGTTCGATGGTGTAAATTTGAGTGAAAGTTCAATGGTTTCACTCTGTCGTGATGCTGCATTAGTTAAGACAGTTCAAATTTCAGATCTAGATAATCCTGCTCTCACTCAAATACAATTGAGTGGCGAAATTCTTGATTCCGCAGAATGGACCATTTATAGAAGACAAGGCGTTATCCGCTATTTCAGAGGATACATTGATCTTCCTACTGGCAGTCAAATTAGTGCTCAGATAACAAATAAAGGCACTTTATTGATCTACAAACGAGGAGTAGGCATACCAGCTGAAGATGTAATCGCAGCTGTATCTATGGTCATGAAACTGACCAAAAATTAGTTACGCTTCAAACAAGAGAGACCTTGTTCGAAATATGGTCTTTGAAAAGAGACCTGTTCACCTGCACTGGATTGCGATCGATCCCTAAACATACGCGCTCCCCATTGTTTTTCGGAACAATGGTTCTTTTTCTGGGATCATCGCTCTCCAGCCAATTCTGTTTTTTATTACTAGAACCAACTAAACACTTTTTCTAGTACCATCTGAACTCATTGATAAGAGTTCCTTTTATCCATTAGTGTTAATTTCGCTCATCTCTCTCCTTAAGTTTTTATTATATGAAAGACAATTTCCCCTAGGGAATCGATATGTCATCTAGTGGAATCCGTGCAGAAAGAGATCTAGTACACAAATTCTGGGATGCTGGTTTTGCAGTATTACGCTCACCGGCTTCTGGTGGCGGTACAACTCTTCCAAGACCTGATTTGATAGCAGGATCAATTACTCGAGAGAAATTTCTTGTTTTAGAAATCAAAACGGTTCGAAAAGATACTTTGTATATCAACGAAGAGCAAATAAATGGATTGTTAGAATTTGCAGAACGGATAGGATTTGAGTCTTTTGTGGGTGTTAAATTCAAGAATCGTAGGAAAGGATTCTTTTTCCTGAAGGTTCCAGATCAGCTTGAAAGAGTGAAGAATGGTAGTAATTACAAAATCACTTTTGCGTTAGCTTCAAACAAAGGATTGTCTTTTGGAGAGTTAATTGGCGATTATCACCAAGAAAAATTAGTTTAGCAAAAGATAGAAATCTCAGAGGAAGATTAGAAGTAATAATATTCTTCTCTTTTAGAGCGTTCCTTTGCTTTTTTTGCTTCTTCTTCTGCATGATGAATAGCATCATCTATGGCATTAATTGCTGTTTGTATCATATCTTTTACTTGAGAATCTTTCTCTTTCTTTTTGAGTGCTACTAAGAGATCTTTAGAATTAACGCTCTTCAGCTTGCTTAAAGACCAAGCAGCATATTTTCTTACTTCTGGAATTTTATCAACTTCCAATTGGTGAAGCAAAGGTTCGACTGCTTTTTTATCATTAATATCTCCTAAGGCGATTGCAGCAGATCTTCTTACTTGCTCATCTTTAGAATTCTTGAGAGTATCAATAATAGCATTTACTGCTTTTCTTTCCCGATGTTTTCCTAATGAAGAGATTATTTCCTGTTTCACAGCTTCAAAAGTCTCCTTATCTAACTGCGACATCAGAGCAGCAGTAATTCGTCCATCCCTTATTCGTCTTAGTGCCCAAGCAGCACTTTTTCTGACTATGGGACTTTTATCTTTCTTCAAAGAGGTTATGAGAGTATCAACAGCAGTTGTATTAGCAATACGACCCAATGAAATGACAATCGCTTCTCTAACTATTTCACTTTCCTCTTTCTTCATAACAGCAACCAATGGTTGAATCGCTGCTCTTCCACCTATTCGTCCTAATCCGGAAGCAACCTCTGTACGAATTGGTACTTCCTTGGATGATTCTAATAACTCCTTGAATAATGGAGCAGCTTTTCTTTCACCCAGAAGATAGAGCGATTTTATTGCTGCAACAACGATTTTTAAATTTTTCTCTGTTCGAACAAGATTCTGCAGATCTTCCGCTGCAGATTTGTTATTTAATTTCCCTAAAGCAGCAGTTGCAGCTTCGCGTATAAGAACTAATTTTTCATTTAGCATTGCATCCATAAGAGTATCAAATGCAGAATCATCACCTAGTTCACCTAAAGCAGAGAGTAAAGCAGCTTTTACCTTTTTATCGGGATCCGCTTTAAAAGTATCAATAATTAATTCTGTTGCTTTTCTATCACCTATTTTTCCTAGAGCTTGTGCACAGGCTATCCTTGTATCCACATCAGGATTTTCTTTTAATGCCTTCATTATTTCAGAAGTAGCTTTTCTATTTCCTAATTCACCTAGGATTTTCGCAGCTTTTACTCTTTTTAAGACATCTTTGGATTTCAAACTTTTCAATAACTCAGTAATATTGGTCGACATTCTCTATGCTCCAGTTTTTACATAATAAAGTGATGAAATAGACTCTCACTAAATGAAAGTATTTTACATATTTTGAGAGATTTTCACTACTAAATAAGCGTTATGCTTTAGTCACCAGTTTTACACATAATTCTATGTGAAAGATTAAGTGACAAATGATATAACAAGCATAGCTACTATAAAAGATGTTTGCTAAAAATACTTAAAAGAAAACATTCAAGAGCTTAATAATTTGGATAGGGAAGCAAGACACTCAATGTCAGAACCTGAAATTAGTATTCGTAAAGTACAGAAAAAGGATTACAAGAAAGTAATAAAAATTAGTATTGATAGCTTTCCAGATGAAGACGCAGAAGAAATTATTACCTCATTATTTGAGATAGAGCATTTTTATGTAGCAGAATTCGGAGAAGAAGAGGTAGTAGTTGGTTTCGTTGCATTTGGAATTTATTCCATTAAAACAACACATATTATGATTTTGGCTGTTGAGTCAGCATACCGAAGAAAAGGTATTGGATCAAAACTATTAGAGAGAGTATTTGAAATTATAGAAATGCTACAAATCAATCTGATACGCCTTGAAGTTCGATTAACTAATACATCGGCAATAAAATTCTATGAGGAATATGGATTCAAAATAGCTGGGACTATAGAACAATACTATGATGACTTGGCTGATGCCTATTTAATGAAAAGAAAAATAAAGAAAAAATGAGTGGAAAAAATACCCTCATTTTCCTGTGATTATTTCTCCACAAAATTCACATTTAATTTCTTCGCCTTTTAGTGGAGGTTCAGTTAAATTAGCTCCACAATGAGGGCAATTAGTTTCCGCTTTAGCTAAC
>DAOVHJ010000060.1 GCA_030671945.1 Candidatus Heimdallarchaeota archaeon | reverse complement strand
TTATTTTTTGATAATAAAGTATTCAAGTAAGTTGAACCACTTCTCCATAAACCAATAATGAAAATTGGATCCTCTTTAATTTCAGTCTTCCGAATTTTTCTATAGAAAAAGATTCGTTCAATCATTCTTAGAGGCATGAGCATTATACTCATAAAAAGGGCAAAAAATAATCTGGGAAAGTATTTCGGATGCACTCTGAATCTATTTTCAAATAGTAGTCTAATGATATTGCTTGTAGAAGACCCGGCTAGGGGTTCTTTTTTAACTATCCAGTGCTTCTTCATTCCACTTTTTCTCTCACGCCAACTCTCAATATTACTCTATATTGTAGAGTATTCAATTAAACCTTTATCCACTTTCTATTTCTAATATAAAAAAAGATAATTGAGAGCTAATTAGCTCTGCGTTTACGAATTATAAAGGCAATAACTGCAACCATAACAATAGTTCCTATAGGTATTCCATTATTTGTATTAGCTAGTGATCCGCTGGATGTAGCTGGAACAATACCATGACTATAATAGATGTCCATTTCATTATTTCTTCCATCAGACCAAACAACATGTGGGATGTCTTTTGAATCTACTCGAATCATGAAGTAATCTCCGGGCCTGGTAAAGATAGCGTTTGTTGATTCATTGCTTACTGGTAAAGCATCTGTTATTGTTAGAGTTGTAGTTAGTGAATCATTAAAATAACCCATACGATAATATGGTTTGTAAAAATCTCCTTGCTGATCATAATAGACAAAATGCAATCTATTCTGTGAATCTATATCCATATCTGGCTGCCATTGATTTCCATCAACAACTTGATTTATTGTATAGCGATCACTCCAGGTAAGTCCATAGTCATCGGAAAATCTTAGAAAAGTACCCCACGACTGATCAGCATCAATTAATTCAGCCCAAAGGCAATATAATCGATCATTATCATCAAATCTGATAACAGGAAGAGTTCCTTTCATAGGTCGTCCATCTAAGGATGCTGTGAAAGTTCCATTCTCTGAATCGACATTAATATCTACAGGAGTAGAAAATGTTAATCCTTGATCTGTCGATCGTGTGACATAAACATCACCCCAGGTAGCATCTAATGTCCACCACAACCAAGCCACATACACATCATTCTGACTATCCGTTGTAACATAGGGACCTAAGTGATCAATTGGATCTGAAACACTGTCAGCAATGAGACATATCTCATCAAATGATTGCCCATGATCTGTGGATTTAGTTAATCGCATATATGTTGTACCGTTCGACATAACTATGTCATCGTAAGCAACGTAGATATTTCCAGCAGAATCAACTGTCATAGTTTCTTTATCAGCAAAGTCCACACCACCTGTTGCATTCACTCTATTCCATGTATCCCCAAAATCAGTACTTGCTGCAACTGTAATATGGGAAAGTGGAGTTGCTGATCTACTAAATTCTAGATAAGCATAGTACAAATAACCATCGGCATAAACCAACCATGGATCTGATTGTCCAGTCAGAAATCCAGAATAATATGACATATAATTGAAAAGCGACCATGTTTCCCCATTGTCTAAAGATTTCGTAAATGAAACTCTGAGACCGCCTGTGTTATGTCCATCTGCATCTTTCCAACCAGCAAAAATCTGATCATCAGGACCTATAGCTATTGTAGGTTCAACATGATGAGCAAAATGTAAATCACTTGTTGATAATAGAACATCTTCAGAAAATGAGCCGATAAATGGATTGTTGTTTGCAATATATAATTCTGAATTTACTGTTGTGTTAATATTGTTGAATGATAAGGTGAGAATTAATTGCAAAGAAAAAATGAAACAAAATAAAACAGTGAAAGATTTTCTTTTAGCCAAAGTTTTGACCTCAATAATCTATCTTGAGGGTTTATTGTGGGTTTACTTTTGTATGTAGCTACCAATCTAGGTTTTCCCTTAAAATTTTTAAAGGACTAGCTAATTGTGTTTCCAGAGATAAAGATATTATGATTTGCTAAGAATCTTAGAGGATAGTTTGATGACAGATATGAGAACTCCAATTTATGAATGGCATGAAGAAAATGGTGATATGGCTTCTTTTGGTGGTTGGGAACTACCAATGCAATTTTCATCTATAAGAGAGGAGCATATGGCTGTAAGAGAAAACGCAGGAATTTTCGATGTAAGTCACATGGGGCGTTTCCGTTTTACAGGGAAAGATGCTTTTCCAATGTTAAACAAAATTTTACCTCGAAATCTAATGAAGTTAGCAGATGGTCGCTGTGGGTACAGTTATCTCCTCGATGAGAACGGAGGAATGCTAGATGATTGTGTTACTATGAGAAAAAGTGAAGATTATGCGATTTTTGTTTGCAATGCTGGTCCACGAGTCAATGATTGGAACTGGATGATTAATTTCATTGATGGTGAGAAACAAAAGAATCCAAATTTAGACATTAGTTATTATGATTTCACATTAGATTCCGCTATGTTCGCCCTTCAAGGTCCAAAAGGTGTGAAAATTTTGGAAACTATGACTGATATTGAAATCCCAAGAAGTTGGGGATACTTTGAAACCCAACTAGTAGGTATTGACGTTATGGCTTCTCGAACAGGATATACCGGAGAGGACGGATTTGAAATTACAACCGTTGGAACCAAAGATACCATTTCTGAGAAAGCAACAAAACTCTGGAAAGCTATTTTGAATGCAGGAGAACTATTTGGTTTATTACCTTGCGGATTAGGTGCTCGAGATACTTTGCGACTTGGTGGTGGCTTACCTTTGTCTGGTCAAGATTTCACTCCTGAGTATGATCCTTTTGAAATGGATTTAGGATTACAAGGAATATTCATTGATATGAATAAGGAATTCTTCATTGGACAAGAAGCACTCAAAGCCAAGTATTCTACATTGAATGAAGAAAACAAATTAACCTTGAAGGAAATGACTAGAAAAAGAGTTGGTATAGAGCTTTTGAAGAAAGGAATACCAAGACATGGCTACAAAATTCATTCCGAAGGAAAAGAAATCGGTCAAGTTGCTAGTGGAAGTATTTCTCCTCTAACAGGAAAGGGTATTGCTATGGCAATTCTACCTTTAGCATATACCGCACTTGATACTGAATTCACTATTAATATTAGAGATAAACCATATCCGGCAAAAGTAGTAAAATATCCTTTCTTTGATATAACCAAATACGGTCGTAGAAGAGAACAATAAATTTTAGCGATGAAATTCATCGCTTATTCATTCTTTTTCAATTTTATCGATTACCAGATCGTCTAGGCTTGGAGCTTTTGTATCTGCTTCATCTGGGCAATGAACTAAGGCATTCCATATTTCGCTTCCTGAGAGTCTTCCATAAACTTTGACTGTTTCTCCAATGAATTCCTCGAATTTAGCAGTATCAAAATCAGTTGGTACAGACTCCCATGGATTAATAGCAAAGAGTTTGTAATCTTTGCCATCATCTGTGGTCAAAATATATTCATTAAATTTTTTTGAAACAACACCAGTTAATTCTATTTCTTCCATTAAATTCACCTTTTTAATTCTTCATTCTTTTAATAGATCATCTACCATTTGTTCGAATTCTTTCTCTTCTCTGGCTTTTAAAGCTGCAATCTTCTTGTTTGTTAATTGTTTGAATTCTGTGATGAACTCTTTTGATAGAATCATTTTCGGTTTTTCTTTCTTGATCTTGTTTAGTACATCTTTTAGGTGCGAATTCGCAGCATGTTTTTGATCTGCTTCTAAAGCTTTAATTTCCTTCTCTTTTCCTTCTTGTTTTTTGAGTTTCTTTATTTTTCCTTCAATTTTGAAGACTTCATTTATTGCTCGTTCCATTTGAGCCCTTAAATCATAAAGAATAAATTTAGTCATAAGCTCATCAATGGGCTTCTCTAAATCACCCATTTCAATTTCTTTTACAATATCCTTAATACTTTCTCCCAAAGTTTTCTCATCTTCAATTTGAGCTTTGAAAGCTGAGAGATTGAAGTCACCAGTCTCTGGTTGAAAAGCTGATTTCATTTCATCAGCTGTCTCCAAATCTAATCCCATCTCTAACATTTCCATTTCCATATCAATGATATCATCAGAACCTTCCTCATCTAGTAGATCAATTTCGCTTATTTTTTCTAACCAGAGCATCTTCCCATCTATAAGAATTAATCTCTGTCGTAAAGCTTTCAGACTCATGTGTGGAAGCTCATGAAGGAACAAATTAACATCATCAAATAATAGATTGTAAGCATTGTTTTCGATTTCAGCAATTTTTTCAAGATCTACTTTTTCTTTCCTAGCCTTTCTTCGACCTTTTCTCTTTTTTTCTTTTTTCGGTTCAATCCTTTCTTCTTTCTTAATTTCTTTACCTTTCTCAGCTACTTCAGAAGTATCATCTTTCTTTGTTTTCTTTTCTTTTTTTCTCTTTGACAAAGATTTAACCTCAAGATACCATAGATGTGAGTATAATTTTCGAATATTTATTGTTAATGGTTTTCTTTAAATAAGGATTCTTAATTCTTCTTCAAATCATTTTCTAAGATTATCAGCAAGAAAAGTTTTATATGCTTAAAAAAAGAAGGAATTTAAGTCAAACTAATCTAATAGCGATAAAAATACAGGAGATACTATTGGATTGTTTTATCAAGTAGATGCATTTAGTAGTCAACCATTCTTAGGAAATCCAACTGCAATTGTCCTAGATAGTAAAAATAAATTCTCAACAGAAATACGTGAATCAATTGCCAGAGAGATGAATCTTTCAGTCACTGCCTTTGTATCTGATAGTAACAAAGCAGACTTTAAGATAGAATACTTTACTCCAAAAAAAGAAGTTCCTCTCAGCGGACATGCTACAATTGCTGCGTTATGGCTTCTTGCTGATGTTGGAGAAATTGTTCCTGAAAATTCGAAAGCATCTATTAAAGTGGAAACAAAAGAAGGTATTTTTAAAACAGAAATCCGATGGAAAGATGATGTTTTAGATAAAGTTTACATGATTCTGAAGAAACCTACATTCAGAGATGTTGAACTAAATATACAATCTCTCGCAGATATTTTAGGAATACGAACTGATAAGATAGAATCCGATGAAAAGCTCCCTCTTGTAATAGCTGATACTGGGAGTCCAAAATTGCTGATTCTGATTTCCAGTAAAGAAATGACTGATGCATTAGTACCTAAATACGAAGAAGTTGAACGTCTTTGTAGAAGAATGAAAGTCTCCGGCATTCATCTTTATACTTTCGACACATATTTAGATGGTTCCACTAGTTATACCCGACAGTTTGAACCGATACGAGGTTCCCCTGAAACTGTTGTCTCAGGTTTAGCGAATGGTGCTTTAGGTGCTTATCTTGTCAAAAGAGGTTTTGCTCAACCAGGTACTCTCATAATTGAACAAGGAGAATCCTTAGAGCGACCTAGTACAATTGAAGTGGTTATTAAAGGAACAGAAGATGAGATCAAATCAGTCAAAATCGGTGGTAAAGCAAAAGTTATCTTTAAATTTGAACCAAGGAAAGGACTATTCAAGAAATAATTATTCCCCTTATTAGCTAAAGGATTTAGACACTCCATAGTAATATTTAATAATAGAAGTTTTGACACTTCATTTAATTCCATATTCTGATGAATAATGGTAAGATAGCTGAAATGCTGTCTGTTCGTAATCGGGTCACTTTTTCCCAAGGATTCGCCGTCCGTTTAGGGGGAAAGGTATGGAGCTCAGATACGAAACATCAGGACAACTGGTGAAACATATGGCAAGAATGCATACAAGACGTAAAGGTAAATCAGGTTCTAAGAGACCCCCTCATGCATCTATTCCTGAGTGGATAACACAGACACCTGAAGAAATCGAAACAAAAATTGTTGACCTTGCAAAACAAGGCTTAACTTCAGCAATGATTGGTACTGTTCTAAGAGATACTCATGGAATACCTTCATCTAAGCTTGTCATCAAGCAAAGGATAACAGAAATTATGAAAAAAGAAGGAATTTATCCTGAATATCCGGAAGACTTTAGGAATTTGGTTAGAAAAGCTATGGCTCTAAGAAGACATCTAGATGGGCATCCAAAAGATCTCCATTCAAGATATGGGTTAGAGAAAATAGAAGCAAAAGTCAGACGACTAATGAGATACTATCAAAAGAAAGGTATTATTCCAAAATCTTTCAATTACAGACCAGATACTGCTGCTACAATAATTAGGTAAGCTAAATTCGCAATTATCTACATTATTGTGCACGTTATCTTTTTTTCTTTCTTTTTATTTAATTTTTAGTTTTTAGTAACTTTTTAAGTAAAAATACACAAAATGATATTAAGTAGCACAATATAATGACTTCTGTGGTGGAGATATGTCCTCTGCAAAAAGCACTAAAGGAAACTTCAAAGAATTTAGTAATAGAATCGATGCAGCAGTTGATACTATCAAAGACTCAAAAGATACTGTATTTTGTGTAAGTCATATAGATGCAGATGGACTTACTTCTGCTGGTATTATTGGTAAAGCCCTTCATCGAGCGAATATTCCCTATCATATTAGATGCGTAAGGCAACTCGAATTACCGATCATTAGTGAATTATCAATGCTGAAGGATGTAAAAACGATCTTATTCACTGATTTAGGGGGAGGACAATTAGAAGGCATTAACAAGTACTTATCTGATAAAGAAATTATCATTCTAGACCACCATCCAGTTTTAGCAAAGCCTGAATTTGAATCATTAGTTCATGTGAATCCTTTCGAGTTTAACTATGATGGTGCGAATCAAATTAGTGGTGCTGGTTTATCCTATTTCTTTGCGAAGAAGCTGGGTTCCAAGAATGTTGATTCAGCAAGCATTGCAGTTGTGGGTGCATTAGCCGATCGTCAGGATAAAGGTGAGAAGAATTCTCTTATTTCATTAAATCAGAAAATTGTTGAAGATGGTCTTAAAGCAGGTGTTCTTGAAGCAAAATTAGATATCAGATTATTTGGAAGAGAAACACGACCGATTTATCAAGCACTTGAGTATACTACTGATCCATTTCTCCCGGGTCTTACAGGAGATGGAGATATGTGTATTCGTTTTATGCGTGATACTGGCATACCTCAACAGAGAGGAGATACTTGGAGAACCATCCAGGATCTTAATACTGATGAACGAAGAATGCTAGTTGAAGGATTAATAACCTATGGATTAAAAATGGGCATGACAGCTCAAGAATCACAAAGCATCTTGGGTTGGGTTTACAACTTACCAAATGAGCAAACTGGAACTCTTCTGAGAGATGCAAGAGAGTTTGGTTCACTCCTAAATTCTTGTGGAAGATTAAAAGCATCAGGAATTGCTATTGGAATCTGTATGGGTGAAAGAAAATTCCTCTTACAAGAAGCAGAAGAAATAATGCATGCGTATCGTATTAAAATCTCTAAATCCCTTGAAATCATAAACCAAGATAGTGAGCATTTGAAAGAGTACTCTAATTTGATACTTTTTGATGGTAGGAATATCATAGATGATACAATGATTGGGACAGTAACTTCCATTGCTATTTCAAGTAAGAGGTTTATTGATAAGAATAAACCACTCGTAGGCATCGCCATTTCAGAAGATGGAACAGTAAAGATTAGCAGTAGAGGAACTACTAAGCTTATCAAACAAGGACTAGATCTAGGTTTAGGATTAAGAGAAGCAGTTGAATCTATAGGTTCTGAAGCAGAGGGTGGGGGTCATAATATTGCTGCAGGAGCAAGAGTTCCACAAGGGACAGAAATGTTATTGATAGAAAATCTAAATGCTGTTTTAGAAAAGCAATTGCACCCCAAAGAAGAAAAACCATCGGAACCTAAAAAGAAAGCACCGAAACCTAAAACACCAACACAAAAGAGTAAAACAACAGCTAAGAAAAAACCAAAATCAACAAAATCTACAACCAAGAAATCATCTAAATAGGTGTGATTCTTTTTTGAATAAAAGCAAAACCAAAGATATCTATTCGGAAATACAAGTTACACTAGTTTTCAAGAATTGTCACATTGCTGAAACTATTAATAACTCAACTTATCCGGAAAACCAAGAGACACCAGAAGGAGTTTTTTCTTCATCTAAAATTGAAGGAAACAAAATAGTACTTTTAATAAAATCTGAGAAATCTATTTTAGATTTATTGAGAACGCTTGAAGATTATTTTGAAAAGATAGATTTGTCATATAAGACAATAAAAAATGTACAATTATAGTTCTTAACCAAAAGTGTGGGACATTTTATATTCTCAATAATAAGGAAAATGTTTTAATAGAGACGATTTTGTCTCGAATATATCTTGGTATCTATCTTAGATAGCAAGATACACAAGAACTTATGAATATAATGTTTGTTTGATAACACGTAGGAGAAAAAAGAATTGAGTAGTAGAGCCGCCCGAGGAAGAAAAAGAAAAGATAAAGAAAGTAGAAGAGTTGTTGATAAATTCACATTAAAGACTTGGTATAAAATAATTGCCCCGGAAATGTTTGGTGGGGAACAAATCTCAGAAACACCTTCTTCTGATCCAGAGTATGTAGTTGGTAGAACTCTAAAATCCACCTTAATGGATTTAACTGGTGATTATAAGAAAATGCATGTAAAAATCACCTTCAAAGTGCAGAAAGTGAAAGGTGATAATGCATTTACAGCTTTTAATGGTCATGAATATACTCGCGATTATTTACGTTCAATGATTCGTAGACGACGAACCCGAATTGACGGCATTTTTAATGTTACCACAAAAGATGGTGCTCGTTTGCGATGTAGTATTATAGCACTAACTCCTTTCAGATGTAAATCAAGTCATGAAAGAGGCATTAGAGAAGTTATGTATGACGTAATCACTAAACGAGCAGAAAGAATGCCATTTGATAAGCTTATTATGGATTTAGTAACAGGAAAAATGGCAACTGAAATTTACAAAAGAGCTAAGAAAGTTCACCCGATTCAAAATGTTGATGTTTGGAAATCTAGAGTTCTTAACCTTCCAACAATGGTTCTAGAACCTGAACCTCCAAAACCAGAACCTGTTAAGGAAGTTCCAAAGGAAGATCCAAAAGAAAAAGCTTCAAAAGAAGAAGCTCCTGTGGAAAAACCAGCAGAAGTCAAAACATAATTATTATTTTAAAGTCAGATCATAACAGATCTGATTTCTGTTTCTCTTTTTCATTTTATACTGTTTTTTAAGTTAATATTAATAGAAAATAAATAAAAAAAGCAATTATCTCTTAGCAATATATGTGATTAGAGCATTAATATGAGATGATTTCATGGAAAAAAAGAAGGATCACTTAGAAAGCAAAATCACAATTTCAGAGTGTTTACGAGAATGGGAACCACACCAAAAAAAGGGATTTGATCCTAATGAGACAAGAATGTCGGATATTTTCGAATGTTGGACAGGAGAAAAAGGACCTGGAATAGGACTTGTAGGAATTCCTTTCGATTCTGCAGTTCTAGGCAGAAAGGGAGCTAAAGGTGGTCCAAAGAAAATCAGGGATTCACTTCGATATTTCAAAACCTATGATTGGTCTTTGGATTTTTGGTTTGGTGATAAAAAAGTCATTGATTTTGGAGATATTATTCTTGAAGCTGAATCGGTTGCAGAAGCTCATGAATTAATAAGTGATGTAATACACAAAATAGCTTCTCGAGATTACAAAACCATTACTCTAGGCGGAGATCATTCTATAAGCTATCCCATTATCAAGGGATTAAAAGAAGCTAATAATCCAAAAAAAATTGGATTAATTAATATTGATGCTCATCTTGACGTTAGAGAAGTTATTAATGGGAGGATAACAAGCGGAACACCTTTTCGACGTATTTTAGATAATAATCTCGTTTCTGGTGAAAATTTTGTGGAAATTGGTATTCGTAATTTCACAAATGCCAGAACTTATCGTAGGTATGTTGAAGATAAAAACGGATTGATTTTCACAATAGAAGATATTCGTGAAAAGGGATTAGCTTCCGTAATCGAAAAAACAATACAAAGAATTACTAAAGGAACTGATTTAACTTACATTTCAGTCGATATGGATAGTCTTGATCAAATATATGCTCCAGGAGTCAGTGCTCCTACACCTGATGGCTTGACTCCAAATCAAATAATGAAAATAATCCATTCAATTGCTGTAAAAACAAACCTAATTGGTATGGATATTGTTGAGCTAAATCCTTTATATGATACTGCAGATACAACTGCGATTAATGCTGCGAATTTTCTCGTTCAATTTGTCTCATCAACTTTTTGGAAAGAAAAAAATTCAGTAA
>DAOVHJ010000264.1 GCA_030671945.1 Candidatus Heimdallarchaeota archaeon | reverse complement strand
GTTTAATTCATACCATAAAAAAGAGGAAATAAAAAAAAGGAAAAATGAAATCAACAAAAATTGATTTTGAATAAGCTAATCTACTAGTTTGCCTACAATAACTAGAATACCACCAACTAGTATAATCAAAAAATCTTTGAAATCAAATTTTCAGTCAATCACATATCAACCAAAAAGAATATAAAATAAGTTTGAAGGGAGATAAAACGCATAAAATGCCGGCATAGCTCAGCGGTAGAGCTCTCGGCTGTTAACCGAGTGGCCACAGGTTCAAATCCTGTTGCCGGCGCCAATTCTTCTTTTCAATATTCCTCATCTATTTCATGGAGTATTTCTAGTGCTCTTTCTAGTTTATTGTTGATATAAAATCTTAGTTCTCCGTAATTCTCATCTTCCATTAGCCGGGACACATCAATTGCTGCTTCCTTTAACGTCTTATGAGTTTGAATCATTAATTCTTCTTTTTCTTTCGCGTCTTCTAGGACAGAATATTTTGGGCCAACAAATAACGAACCATTTCCTACTGCTTTTACAAAGAAGAACTGGAAGTATTCTGTCATTTTTCCTTTACCTAGTTATTTTAACCTTTTTTTGCTTAAAAAATCTCCCCAGATAATTTAATACTAATATACTCATACGAAGCGATATTCTTTTAGATAAGATTAAAAATGTAAAAGTTATAACCGCAACGTTAAAATGGTGATTTGGCGGGTAAATCTGTATGGCTTCAGTATCACAACAAGAGTCAATAACAAAGCATTCTGATCGTGAAGTAGAAATTCTCGAAACCTTAAAGCTTGTAGAGGGTTCCAATCTTTGGACTATCACTTATAAGAGAATGAGAAAGGATTCCCTCGGAATGTTTGGAGTAGGCATAGTTGTTGCACTGATAATCATCGCCATTGTAGCTTTTATTATACTACAATATGATGCCATATTTGGTTTGAATAATCCTACAAATGATCCTTGGGATTTCCACAACTATTTTATTGAAATTTGGATTCCTGGAACTCAGAAATATTTTCGATTAATTGCCCATCCAAAACACATTCTTGTCGGTGATGAAATTACTCCACCTAATCTTCAGTATCCTTTTGGTACTGATTCTCTCGGTCATGACATCTTTTCTAGAATGATTTTTGGCACTCCACTTTCTTTGACTTTAGGTGTAGTGGGACAAGTCTTCTCTACTATAATTGGTACAATTGTTGGAGCAGTATCAGGTTTCTATGGTGGATTATTCGATGATATTATTCAAAGATTAAATGAAGTTATTATTGGGTTACCAGATTTTATTTTATTCATTTTTGCAGTATCACTTTTCAGGGACATAGGATTTTTCAATTTTGAAGGAGCATACTACATCATTATTCTAACTATTTTAGGTTTAATACAATGGGGTGGTATTAGTTTAATTGTTAGAAGCACTGTCCTAAGTCTTAAAGCTCGTGATTTTGTAGAAGCGGAACGTGCCCTTGGAGCTAAGGATACTCGGATAGTTTTCAGACATATCTTACCAAATGCTTTATCACCAATTATCATTATTACTAGCCTTGGTATTGCAGGCACAATTATGAGCATTACTGGACTCGCATTCTTTGGATTTGGTGATCCTACTGCAGTTTCTTGGGGCGATGACCTTGCTGCTTACAGAGATGTCTTGTTAACCTATTGGTGGATGCCGACGTTTCCTGCATTAATGATCTTCATAACGATGTTAGGCTTCAACCTTATGGGTGATGCATTAAGGGATGCTTTGGATCCAAAGCTAAAATAGCAAATTATCCCTTTTTTTCTTTATTTTCGTTATTTCTCCAAAATTAGTTTTACTACATTATTTCCATTTGATAATGCAAAAACGTCATTTCTTGATATTGGAATTTGAGTGAACTCATTAAGTCGACTACAGAATTCAACATCATGTTTAAACTTTAAATTTATGAGTTTCTTGCCATGTTCTGTCTCTTCAAGAATTTTAGTGAGTGATTGTTTACTCATTTTTTGCTCTAGAAAAGTAATTTCTTCTTTGAGTTCTGTTGAAAGTTCAACACCTGCTCTTAAAAACTCTCGAGCAATTAAAAGAGAACCTATTTGATCTTCGGTGTTTTCATTTTCAATAAGAGACCCGTGTGTAAACGTTGGGATTATAACAACTTTCAATTCTTCAGATAATTGTTTTGAAAGTTCAATCACTTTTTCCGCCACAGCTTTTGCATTAATAATTGAACCGATTATTGTTATCTCTGAGCCAATAGCTTCTACAACTCTTTTAGAGCCGGTTGAGGAAGTAAATGCGGAAATATTTTTTCTGAATTTTGTCTGATTAGACATTTCTACAGGACTATTACCAAAATCAAAACCCGGAAGTTTTACACACCCTCTTTCTCCAATGATTAGTGTGTCTAATTCTGTTTGTGTTAAACGGACATCTTCAACTTCTTTTGCCACGTAAAATATCTCAATGCCTTTAGACATTGCAACAGGAATAGTTGTACTTGCTCGTAGAACGTCGACGACAATAGCAATTCCTTTCGAGTCTGCTGCTAACTTTGGCCCTTTGTAATTTCCACAAATTAAAACTTCCATGAGTTACACCTAGCGTTTTACACGTATTTTCTGTTTTTAAGGAATTGCTCTGTTATAGCATTTCATTGTTTTTCTCCTTGAAATAGAAAAGATGAAAAAGGGTTAATGAATTGTTAATTCAAAAATAGTTTAGAATTGTGTGAAGTTGTTGAATTTAACAAATTTTGTTAAATTAATCTATTATTAACATTTGAGATTCAGTGTGCTAACGGACATTATAATTTCCTTACTAATTCATGGGGATGAAAAATTGACTACTAAGGATGAAATAAGACTTTTAATATTAAATAAGAAAGAAAATGAATTATTAGATTCGCTAGAGAAAGAAAAAGAAGACGTTCAAGGATTTTTATCAGAGATAGCTGGAAAAGATTCCGATTGGAAAATTCGAAGAGATGCTATTAAAATTCTTGGGAAAGGAAAAGTGATTCAAAGTATTAAATTGTTACATGAAATTTTACTGAAAGACCATCTAACAATATTAAGGAAAAATGCAGCAAAAGCTCTAGGTAATATTGGGGATCCAATTGCAATACCTTCCCTAATAGAGGCATTGAAAAGATCAAAAGATCCATCCATTGTTATTGAAGTAGCTAGCTCCCTTGGTATGCTAAAAGCAACACAGGCTATAGACGATTTATTGAAGATGCTCAATAGTAAGGATGGTGAGATTCGAGAAAATGTAGCTCAAGCTCTAGGTATGATAGGAGATTCCAAAGCAATAGATCCATTATTGATAATTCTAAAGAATGATAAAGAAGCTTGGGTAAGAGGGCAAGTAGCAGAAGCTTTAGGTTTAATTGGGGATAAACGAGTAGTTCCAAGTTTAATTTTTGCTTTAGAAAATGACAATGGAATTGGTGTTTCAGTGAAAACCGCAACAGCATTGGGAAGATTAAAGGATCCAATTGCAGTTGAACCACTGATTAATTTCTTGCAAATGAGTACGAATGTAGAAAGCCGTAGAGCAATAACTTATGCTTTAGGAGAAATAGGAGATAAAAGAGCAGCAGAAGTTTTCCTTGAATTATTAGCGGATGAAGATGAAACTGTTCGTTACTGGTCTTGTTTATCTCTTGGATTCATGCAATACAAAAAAGCAGCCAATACTTTACTTGACGTTTTAAAAGATGATGAAAGCGTTCGTGTGAGAAAAACAGCTGCATTATCTGTTGGACAGCTCGCTCCAAAAACAAAGAAATGTGTGCAAGTTCTTCTTGATACATTAGAAACAGAATCTAATCTTGAAGTTCAAGAAAAGATTAAAAGTACTCTCGAAAGAATGGCTAAAAATCAAGGATATAAAAACGAGAAAGAAATGATAAAAGAAATGGGACTAAAAAAATAATACCCCCCATTTCTGAAATATAATCTCTAACATCTTATTATTAACCTTTTTTAAATTCAATATTATTAGAAAAGGATAAAAATTGAATTAATAATTAAACGAATTATGACTGTTCAAGAGCTATTTATTACTTCTGTAGGGATAGATGTTGGTACTACAACATCTCACATGGTTTTTTCAAAATTACACCTTGTCAAGCAAATGAGTCGATCCTCAAAGAAATTTGAGATTGTTAATCGTAAAATCCT
>DAOVHJ010000072.1 GCA_030671945.1 Candidatus Heimdallarchaeota archaeon | reverse complement strand
GGATTTAGTTTGTGATAAGCTTCCCAACCATCTGGCATACCATCGCTGTCTGTGTCGTTGTTGAATGGATCTGTATCCCAAAGATATTCTTCGTAATTTGATAACCCATCAGAATCATCGTCAGTAATACCATCAGCATCGTCTAATGGATCAAGTAAATTATCTATTTCAAATTTATCCGGAATGTAATCTCCATCTGTGTCTACTAATGTTGGATCAGTTCCATATAGGAGATATTCGTCACCATCTGATATTCCGTCACCATCGGTGTCTCCATCATATGGATCAGACCCTAGAAGGAATTCCATTGTAGAGTTAAGACCGTCGGTGTCATTATCATAATGACTGTCTGCTAATAATGGATTATAATTGTAAAGGACTTCCCAACCGTCATATGGAATATCACCATCTGAATCAGGATTTGAAGCATTTAAGCTGGTTGTTGTGATGTTTGTTTGACCTGGAATATATCCTGTATGATTTGCTGCTGGATTTGTTGGTTCGTATAATCCAAATAATTCATCGTAATCATCGATACCATCTGCATCGCTATCTGATAGTGCTGGATGAGTGTAATACTGTGTAATTGCAGATACTTCGTCTTCATCAGAGACTCCGTCTTCATCGGAATCTAAGTTATTGGGATCAGAACCCCAGAAATTCACTTCATCCCCATCGTTTATTGTGTCATCATCGGAATCCACGTCAAGAAGATTACCAAAGGTGTCCGAATCAAAATCAAATAATGGGTTTATGTCTCTGTCTTGCCAATAATCAACTTCATCTCCATCAAGTATTCCATCAGCATCTGTATCATCGATAAGGGGATCTGTAGTCCATATATTGTCTTCCTCAAAATCAGCTAATCGATCATAATCTGTATCTTTTCCTATTACTTCAAATGAGTCTAAGTCATCTGCTACATAGATTATATTATCGTATACCATGAGATTGACTACTGATCCTCCATCATCAAAATAACCAGAACCGCCTAAATTGGATGGATCAGTTGCGTTAATTATGTATACACCAGCTTCTTTAGCTGTAATAATGAGATCTTTTCCATCAACAGCTACTTTTGTTACATTGAGTATTCCATCAAATTTCCCATCTAAACTGGTAATGGTGTTAATATCTGTAATATTGTATAATTGCACACCATTTGTTAACTCAGCAATTGCTAAAACAGTGTCATTTACGAAAATTCCATCAGCACCTACGGTTACCCCGTGTGTTGAATGAATGCTTAAAGCTGCAGGATTACTGATATCTACTATAGAGTAACCATTTGATCCCATAGTAACAAAAGCATAATTACTATTTATTGATATATCAAAGAGATCATTCACAATACCAGCATTATCTAATTGTACCGGTGCAGTGGGTATTGTTACATTTATAGTCAGTAAATCATCGCTTTCTGTTGCAAGATAAACAATATTGTCAGCAAATTCCAATGCTTTTACTTTCCCAACAGCTAAAGTTGCTAGACTTGTTGGATTATTTGTGTCTGAAATATTTATTACTTCTAATCCTTCACTTGTCGCACAATAAACAAGAGTATTATTTATGATTGATTCATAATATGAAACTCCTTCTTGCTCATATTTTGAAATCAGTGTTGGATCTGTAATATCTGATAAATTAATCAGATTAAAACCAATTAAACCGTTTGAGAGTATTCCTATATCACCTGAGACATAAGTTGAACTTGGTTCTCCCGCGAAAATTACCTTTCCAGTTAGATTTGCTGGATTAGGATGCAACGATTCGAAAATTTTTAAATCGAAACTATTCGCCAGATAAATTGTAGTTCCATCAATTTTCATATCATTTGCAGAACCCGGTTCATTTGCTACTCGCCAATTTTGGGTTATATCAGATATATTATTGAGATCTAATGAGTATAAGTATCCGTTATCTCCTGTGGAAAGATATCCTTTTCTGCCTACATCCCATTCAAAGAATTCAGCATACTCATTGATGCCTACATCGAATGTTCCTAAAAGAGCGATATTGGTTTGATCAGTATAATTGTAGACTCTCAAACCACTGGCTCCTTCTGCAACATACAAATATGGCCAACTGAAGTCAGCATTACGAGCATCTGATCCACCGTCTGCCAGGATAGTTATCAATGAGGGATTCAAAGGAGTTCTTATATCAATTACAGCTATACCTTCATTGCCTGCCATAAGAAAGGCAATATTGTTTTGAGGATCAGCAACTACTCCGAGAATCTCATTTAATCCGAAATCATCTGTTTTAATCCTAGTAAAGTTTCTATCATTATATCTGAAGTTAAAAATCTCAAGTCCACCGGTTCCATCGGCTACATATAAGAAATCAAAACCCATGAACTCTAAATCATACGCTTCCCCGCCATCGTCGAATGTGGCTACGCTTTCTATATCATCCCAATCACTTACATCTAAGATTTCAAGACCGTTTTCATGTGAGGCAAGATAACATAGACCACCATGTTCTGCAGCATCATAGACTGTTCCACCACTATAATAATTACCTAAAACCTCTGGATTCTGGGAATCAGTCACATCTATGAATGTAACTCCACCGCCTAAACTTGCTACAAATAAAACATCATCGTCGCCAGATACAGTGCTTACAGTTTCGATTCTATAGGCATTTCCAAAATCGACATCCAAAACACCCATTTTGGTTAAACCATTTGATGTGGCTTGTAATTCTAAATAATGATTCCAAAGTTCTTCTCTTTTCTGTATTTCTACAAGAGAATCATCTTGTCCTACAATTTTATCCCTTATTGGGACTCCTTTATTCTCTGCGATAAAGAATACTGATAACAACATTAGCATTAATACACTTGATACAATGAAAAAGCTCTTGCTTCTCTTCATATTTTTCACCAGTTTCATTGACATAATCTTAGATTGGGTTTCGGTCTCTTCTTTTACTTTATTGACTGAAAGGTTTTCAGTTGATAAACTTTTCTTACTCTCTTTCAAACTCATTTTTCTTTTTAAGTATTTATTCCATATAATTAATAACGCTATTATGTTCTTTATCTTATTATCTTTTTTTTCAGTCTCTGATAATCTCTTTGAATCGCCAAAAAACAATGAAATTCTTACTTTTTACTTAGAATGAGGGAAAATTTCATTTTCTATTAATGAATTCCTTAAGTGAAGAATTATGAACTCAGAAACTAGAATTCATTTACAGGAGCTAAAGTTTGATCTTTATTATTCTCTTGAGGAATCACCAGTAGATAAAGTTGACAAGGTTTTGGTTTTACTTGAGAAAGTTCAACAAACTAAAAAGATTAAGTTTAACATAATTACTAACACTACTGAAAATGAATATAATAAACTTAAACGAGAAATTAGTGCTGCTGCAGGTCCTGGGAAATTCAAAATTGTTAGTGGAGGAGGAGCAGCGCTTGCAATTTCTAAATCAAAAAAATTGAATTTCAAACAAGGACCAATTTTAGTCATTCTCTATAATGATGAAATCATAAGAGTTTGTCCATATGGAGAACAAGGTGTGAAAGGCAGCAGAATTAGTCCTTTTGATTTTTTAACAGAGATCATGAATAGTAAAACAGACCTTTTCGCTGATTTGGATGAGAAATCGTTTACAGAACAAAATCTTCGCAATTTAATTATTAGAAAACCATCACTTCTGGGTGAAGAATTAGAGTATCTCGAGATAGAAGTGAGTTTAGAATCTGCGATAATAGATTTAGTTTTAATTGATAAAAATAAAAATCACTTACTACTTGAAATAAAACTCGACGCGAAAGATAGAACTATTGGTCAAGTGTCTCGATATAATATTGATGATTACGCTAAAAAGAAAGGAATAAAACCCAAGAATGTACGTAAAGGAATTGTAACTCTAAGTTACACTGGTCAAATTGCTAAAGCATGTAAAGAAAATAAAATAGAACTCTTCATTATAGATTTCAAAAGTATTGGATATAACTTTAATTAACAATTAATACTCAAAATGCCTTTTCCAAGCTGATGTGTAATTTAATATATTATAATTTCAAGTGATAAATTAACAAATATAATATTCCATAATGGCAGGACTCAGTAATGGCTGAAACAGGGATAGAGAAGTTCGAAAATGCTTTGAAACGCACTAAAAATGGCGATTATAAAAAAGCATGTACACTTTATGATGAGCTAATTCAATCATCGGTTTCAGTTTATAGTATTGTTTCTCAAGACATTTTTAAAATAAGTGAATGGGAGTATTTACAAGACATTTCAGATTGTGAGAAGAAAGTTAATGGAGACAAACCAGATTTCAATGCCTGTATGGCTCTTGCGCTGTTATTCAAAATTGCTGGGAATACAGAACGAAGAAATATGTTTGTTCAGAAAGCTTTGAAGATCAACAGTAACAATGCTCGTGTTTGGCGAGAATATGGAGAATCAGAATTTCATTTAGGAAATATAAGACAATCTCTTATACATTTCCAAGAAGCAGTAAATCTTGATGCTATTGATAGCATATCCTATGAAGGCATTGGTTTATGTTTTTACTATCTAGATGAACCAATAAAAGCTATAACTCCATTAAAGAAATCCCTATCTCTTTTGCCAAATAATCATATAGTTATGAATCATTTATCTTTTATTTTATCTGAGCTTGGAGAATTAAGTGAAGCTAAAAAATTAATTAAAAAAACTTTGAAGCTTGAAGCGAATAATAATATCTATCTTGATACATATGCTTGCGTTCTATTTTTACAAGAAAAATACCAAGAATCATTAAAGATTTTCGAGAAGATTCTTGTGAACAAACCAAAAGAATGGGAAGTTTCTTGGGATATCTTATCCCATCTTTATGAAATTCTAGGTTTGCATGTGAAAGCAAAACAAATCGAAGAAAAACTATTCATTTAATTAATTGTATTTCTAAAAAACAAATGCTTTATCACATTGCACCATGAGCTTTATTGCATTATGTAAATGAATCAATTCTACTCCATCTATAATATCTTCTTCTTTTAGACCTGTTAATGCTAAGGAACTTCTACAAGTCATAACATGTCCACCAAAAGAAATTATTCCTTCTATTAGTTCATAGGGGGTAAAACTCACGTCATCTTTATCTGCTGGTATTTGTTCTCCTGTTTTTGATGATGATTTATCTTTTTGATTGAACTGATCCAAAGTTTTTTGCGTCATATCTTCAGGATTAGTTGCTAACCAAATTGCTTCTTCTGTTAAAAGAACATGAACTTCGTACTCTTCCATCAAAAGTGTTAGACCAATTCTTAAACCAGCATTGATATTGTTTCGATGAATTCCATCATTTGGTGAGTTGGCAAATAATAGGAAGTACTTTGCTGGAAAGTTAGTTGTCATAAGTAACACACATGTTAATTCTTAACAAAGAAAAAACAGTAATACTACTTAAAAATCATTCTGGAAAATGCAAAATTGGTTTAAACAAGCTCATTACTTAAATTGGAGAAACAAAATCAAGACCCTTGCTTGAATTAAAGTATATAAGAACATGTTTATATTTCAGAATAAGTTAAATTAATTGAGATTTAAAGAACAAGGGGAAATAATGACATTTGTCTTTTGTATCCGATAGAAAGAAACAATTAATGAGAATGCTAATAGCAGGTTCAGCTTTAATTCCAATCTATGTTATTTACATCACTTTTGCTTCTGAACCATTACCTGTCGGTATATTCACATTTGTATATTCCATTTTTATAGTCATAACTTGGTTCTTATTCTACTTCGATTTCTTCATAAAGAAGCCTACATTCAATGGCACTACATCAAACGGGAATCCTAGTAAATAAATAATAAAATATACAATTTTACGAATCGAATCACACTTTTTTACCAATATTTTATTTGTGAATTCAATGTTAAACTAGCTTATACTGAGTTATCCAAAGATTAAAAATAAACAGACAAATTTAAGAATTACTAATGGATGGAATGTGTTGAATGAGGTGTAGATAATCTCTCAGGGAAATACAAAAACCAATGCAAACAATGATCAACTTTCTAAATTGCAGTTGGATATTAGAGAAATTCCAGATTCCCATATAAAATGGCTATTTCAACAAGTCTTTAGAAAACCAGCTATTGCCATCACAATTATTCTTGGAACCATAGTAACAATAGCAATCACTATGACTAGACCATTTCTAACGGGACTTTTATTTGATTTATTATGGACAAAATACGAACAAATACCAACTACACCTGTTGTAGATTTCTTATCATTAATTATCGTTGATTATGAGGCACTCTGGTTAATATTTGGGATTTTTCTAACTGGGATTGTGGGGTTCGTAGTTAACGTAATTATTGGAATATTAAATGAATATATTGCACAACACACTGAAAAGTCAATTAGAGAGGATTTTTACGCTTCAGTGCAAAGCAAATCGATGGCTTTCCATGACACTGCTAAAGTCGGAGAACTAATGTCCCAAGCAACTTTTGATGTTAGAATAATTAATGCAACTATATCACCAGGAATACGAATGATAACTCAGGCAATAGTTACTGCTGGTGTTGCTTTCGGAATGATATTTTGGTATAAGTGGGAAATTGGTCTTCTGGTTATTGCATTTATTCCATTTTACATTTGGACACTTAGAAGATATGCTAGAAATATGGCTCCTTTAACACAAAAAGTACAAACACAATTTGGAGTTTGCAATGCTCACTTACAAGAGAATGTTTCAGGAATTAGAGTAGTTCGAGCTTTTACTGCGGAAAGACACGAAACTAAAAGATTTCAGAAAGAAGTAGATACATTAAGAGATGATATAATTGGTCGTGGTGTGCAACAAGCACGTTACTTCCCACCTTTAATTCTCTCTCTTTCAATAACTGCTGCAATAGGACTGAGTGTCTGGTTTATTACACAAGGAATGATGACAGGGGGACAAGCAATAATAATCAATGGTGCACTAATGCAACTTTATAATCCAACGTATATGATCTCCTGGGTATTATTCTTAACACATATGGGAATAGCTGGAGCGAAAAGAATTACTGGAACAATGAAAGAAGAAGAAATCATAATTGAGAAACCCGAAGCTGTCAAATTAGAAGATGTGAAAGGCGTTATTGAATACAAAGATGTTGATTTCAGTTATCATAAACTGAGAGATAAAAAAGTCACGAGTGAAAAGAAAAAAACAGAGAGTAAAGAAGAAAAACCTGAAATAATAATTCGAGATACATTGGAAGGTATTAACTTTAAAACACAACCAGGGGATATTGTAGCAATTCTTGGACCGACAGGTTGTGGGAAATCAACAATTACAAAATTATTAGCAAGGATGTATGATGTTGATTCCGGAGAGATTTTAATTGATGGTAATAACATTCAAGATCTTACTCTCGAGTCATTAAGGAAAAATATTGGAGTAATTGAGCAAGATATCTTTCTATTCTCCACCACTATAAAGGAAAATATAAAATACGGTGTTGATCGAGAAGTTTCGGATGAAGAGATTGTTGAATATGCCAAAGCTGCTCAAGCTCATGAATTCATTATGACCTTCCAAGAAGGTTATGAAACTCTTGTAGGCGAAAGAGGTGTTACATTATCTGGAGGTCAAAAACAGAGAATTGCCATAGCTCGAGCATTTCTTGCTAATCCTAAAATTTTGATTCTCGATGATTCTGCTTCAGCAATTGATGCGCAAACAGAAGAGAAAATACAGAAAGCAATGGATAATTTACTTGAAAACAGAACTGTGTTTATAATAACTCATAGACTTGCTACAATTAAACGAGCCAATAAAATTATTGTTTTACGAAAAGGAGTAATCGTAGCTCAAGGATCTCACGAGATGCTACTTAAAACCAGTGAAGATTACCGAAGAGTGTTTGGTCGTCACTTAGATTTACCGCCAATAGAACCTGAAACTATTGGTAGTGCTGCAGGAGGATCACTATAATGTCTTGGTTTGGTGTAGGGAGAAGTGAAGAAGAGAGTGAAAGAAAATTCACTGATAAAGAACTTACTCAAAAAATGATACACTATATTTCTCCATACAAACGAGCTATCTTAATTACAACAATATTTATTGTAATAAATACAGCTTTAACACTTGCACCCCCTTATATCATTGGTAGACTTTTTGATATGGCACTAGGAACAGATGCTTCTCTTGGAATAATTATTGGTCTAGTTATCACAAATATGATTCTTAATTTTCTTACTTGGTTTCTAGGAGAGTACTTAACCAGAGTAATTACTATACGAGCAATAACAAAAGCAACAAGAGATATACGAATGGATATGTTTCTTAAAATCCAGAATCATGATTTCAGATTCTTTGATACTCATATCACAGGAAAAATTATGTCTCGAGTAATGAATGATACTGATACTCTTAGAGATACACTGTTCTTTATTACACAATTAATTGGCAATGTTCTATTAGTCTTAGCTTCTACAGGATTACTCATTTTCTTGAATTGGCAATTGGCATTAATTTCCCTCTCATTAACACCGTTATTGTTTCTGCTTATGTACGTGTTCAGGAAATTCGTCAGAAGAACAATGTTAAATTGGCGAAAAACTGTTGCTATTGTCAATGCTGCTATGGGAGAAAGCATTTCAGGGATAGCGGTCAGTAAATCTTTCTCAAGAGAAAAACAAAATTTGGAAGATTTCAAAAAAGTTAATCATAATAATTTTGTAGCATCATTCAGACGTGCTCTAACTTTTGCCACCCTTTGGCCCATTGTAACGCTTCTACAGATTATAGTTTTAGTATTATTGTATCTATATGGACAAAATTTAGTTCTCTTTAATTCAGCAGTAGTTCTTACACCCGGACTTTTGTACAGTTTCACCATCTATCTTTGGAGATTTTTCTTCCCACTAACACAAGTCGCTAATTTCTATTCACAATACCAAGCCGGTCTTGCAGCTATGGAGAGAATTTTCGGATTAATGGCTATTGAGTCAGAAGTTAAGCAAGCAGAAGAACCTGTCGTTCTTCCAGAATTTAGAGGAGAAATCGAATTCAAAAATATGGATTTCTGGTATAATGAAGAGGAAAAAGTATTCGAGAAGTTTTCATTAAAAATTGAACCAGGAGAAACAATTGCAATTGTAGGAGAAACAGGAGCAGGAAAAACAACTTTGGCTTCTCTACTCTCGAGATTCTATGAAATAAAAGGAGGAGAAATCCTCATTGACGGAGAAGATATTCGAAATCTTCACATTGAGTGGTACAGACAGCAAGTTGCATTAGTCTTGCAAGACAGCTTCTTATTCGCAGGATCTATTATGGATAACATAAAATTTGGTCGGATATGGGATGATCCTACTGATGAAGAAGTTCTTCGTGCAGCTCAAGCAGTCCAAGCAACAGAATTCATAGAAGATTTCCCTGATGGTTTTGAAACTGATGTTTTGGAACGTGGCAAAAGATTATCCACAGGACAAAGACAATTAGTTACTTTTGCTCGAGCATTACTTGCTGATCCTAAAATTTTAATTCTTGATGAAGCTACTGCTTCGGTGGATGCGTACACTGAAGCTATGATTCAAGATGCACTTGAGATGATCATGAAAGGTAGGACTTCAATAATTATTGCTCATCGACTTTCCACAAT
>DAOVHJ010000008.1 GCA_030671945.1 Candidatus Heimdallarchaeota archaeon | reverse complement strand
TTGTGGGCGGACGTATACTCTTGTCGGATATGTCTTTGTAACCAGCACCAATTTGTGTTCTTAATCTCTTATCAATTTTCAAATTTGAGGTCGGAGCACCAACTCGTTCTGTAGCGTTTTGCTCACTTTTTGTAAAGGCTCTCCACTCTGGGCCTGTGCTTAAGATGATATCTTGAACAGCACCACAACTAGTGCATATTCTTTCACCACGTGAAGTATCATTTATTAAAGCGTCAGAACCACAGACCTTACAACTAGTTTGCGAGTCGTCTTGCTCTTCCCTTACTTCTGTTTTTTTCAACAATTTTTATTACACCAAATATTCTTTTTTTTAGTACTACAACAAGGATAAGTTCTTACTCTCTTACTAGGTATTAGAGTAGGACTACCTTGGTGGTATATCTCTCTATCTTCATATATAAATATTCCGCCCATTTTTTCAAGCAAAGCATTCCCCCTAATAGTACCCTGTACTATAGGGAAACAAGAATAATTATCCCGCTATAAGTTATGAAAATAAATCGATTAGCAATATATAGTGAAAAACAAGGAAAAAGAAAGAAGAAAGAGAAAAATTAGTGTTTAACGTCAAAATCTGGGCTGACATTACCCCGGCATTTTCCATAGAAGAAATCTCTTGCACACCAAGTGGATTTACCACCTTCAAATGCAAAATTAATTTCACCAGAGTCATAAATTACTCTATCATTTATCTCTACAACAATCTTATTCAGAATCCATTTATCAGCATGAACACTACGTTCTTTCTTAATGCAGAAATATTGGAACCAATCAGATGTTAAGCCTTCAGGAATATCTAAATCGAAATCATCGGTTCGACCTTTTTCAAAATCATCACAGAATGGATGATCTAAATCCCATGTGTGTTCTCCAATGTACAATTTTATTGGATCATCAGTACCGCTTCCACGTTTATTATCAGTTGTAACTGTCACTTTCATCTTGTGTATAATTTCACACATATCATCGTCTTCAGACATTGTATTTTTCCTCCAATTTTAGAAATTCAATAGTATTTTGTTCTAATTACCATATATAATTCTTCTTACTAAAAGTTGCTAGTTTATTTTCTTTATAAATTAAGTGAATTTTTTTACATTTCTACGAAATCATTTCCCGAATAAAAAGAAAGATAATGTTGGAATTAATTACTGGGTTTTCCAACACCGTAAGCTGTGAAGCCTTTCTTTCGGAATTCATCTAATTTTATGACGTCGCGTCCATCAATAATGATTGGTGTTTTCATTTTGTCTTTTAACCAATCAGCTTTCAGGTCAAAGTATTCTTTGTGCTTTACAAAAATAACTGCAATGTCTGCGTCTGTAACGGTCTCTTCGAGATCTTTTGAAACTGTGTATGGAAATTCTCGTTGACGAACTAAAGGATCATGTATTACCCATTTCACTCCTTCTTTCTCGAGTAGCTCAACATAAGTTTCAGTTGGGGAATTTCTTGTATCTTCCGAATTTTCAATGAAAGAAGCACCTAAGATAACGACCTTTGCTTTGGCAAAATCAATGCCTGCATCCTTTGCTCCTTTTTTAGCTAGGTTCACCATATGTGAAGGCATCATTTCATTTCGCATTCTAGACTTAACGATTACATCAAAAGGTACATCTGTTTTCCCATAAGTGTCAACACCATATTTCAAAAGCCAAGGATCTTTTGGTAAACAATGTCCTCCAACACCAGCACCAGGTAAATGTAAATCACGATAAGCATTAGAATTAAATGGTAGGCTATTTACACACTTGCGAACTTCATTAAAGTTGACATCAAGTGATTCACATGCGAGAGCAACCTCATTGGCAAATGCGATTTGAACATCTCGATAGGTGTTTTCAACAACTTTAGCAACTTCAGCGGTTGTTGCTGAAACAGGTATTAATTCTTCATTTACAATATGCTTGTATAACCACAAGCCCTTCTTGGTGCATTCTTCTGTAATGCCACCAATAATTCGAGGGTAGTTAACTATATTGTTTATTAATCTACCAACCATGACACGCTCATAAGCAAAGACTAAAAAGAAATCTTTACCGGCCTTCATGCCAGAGTTTTCTTCTAATATGGGTTTTACAATGAATTCTGTAGTTCCAGGAGCTACAGTAGATTCAACAGCAATAACAGCTCCCTTTTTCATTTTCTTACCTACAGTAGCGGAAACTTCCCTAAGAGATCGATACAAAGGTTCATGAGTGTCTTTCTCTGTTGGAGTTTGCACATCGATAAGAATAAAATCCATATCCTTTAGAATATCAGTATCATCGGTTACACGGAAAGTTTTCTTTTCCAATACAACACGCTTTAACAATTCAGGTAAATCTGGTTCATTTAAGATTGGACACTCGCCTTTATTTAAAGCATCAATCTTCCAAGCAGAACGTTCAGACCGTCTTTGGATACCAATAACATCAAAACCATCCACATCAGCAAATAATGCAGCTGCAGGAATGCCAACATAACCCATTCCTATTACAGCGACTTTTGTTTTGTCAGCCAATAGATACCAACTCGTATGTAATTATATTTAACTAAATTTAAAATATTGATAATTTCTCTGAAACTATCTTTTACTCTTTCAGAAGAAGTCCCATTTATTACTTTTTCTTTCTGTTTCTCATTTTGCGTTAAGGAGTTCAAGCATTTTATTAATATCATCTGTGGGGAACTTGCAAAAACGATTAATACAAACATAAGCTGTTGCTTTGCCGTTTTTCGTAGACTTGTACTTCACAAAATCAGTAACCTTGGAAATTTCAGAATGCTCTTCATCTGAAGGCAAAAATAGAACTACTTTATTAGGAATATATTCACTTCTTAATGCTTTCAACATTTCAGCAGTATCAGTTTTTTTGAGATTACCTACAATAACTACTTCAAATGACGGACCAAAAGCGTATTCTAAAGCAGATAAAAATAGTGTAAATGCAAGTAGAGATTGTTCAATTGTTGTTGAAAACAATTTATTCATTTGTACTGCTTTTTCCTCCAGACTCAAGTCCATAGTAATTCTAGAGATTCGTAACATGTTTAGCATAGCAACTGAATTTCCAGAAGGAATAGCCCCATCATAAATTTCTTTCTTACGAACAAGAAGATCTTCTCCATCATCTGGTGTGAAGAAGAAAGCCCCTTTATTTTTATCCCAGAAATGTTCAATCATTTTGTCATTATATTGTATAGCTTTTTTGAGATAATCTACATTAAACGTTGTTTCATATAATTCTAACAACGCCCAAATTAGGAAAGCATAATCATCAATCATGCCATTTACAGCAATTTCACGTTCACGATAGCGGTGCATTAATCGACCGGAATCTGTTTCCATGTTTTCAAGGATAAAATTAAGAGCTTTTTCAGAAGCCTCGGTATAATCCTCATTTTCAAGGATTCTACCTGCTTTAGCAAAAGCTGTAATCATTAATCCATTCCAATCTGTTAGAATCTTATCATCTTTATGTGGATGAATTCGAGTTTTTCGTTTCTCAAAAAGCTTTACTCTCATACTCTCCAATTTTTCACCTAATTCTTTAGTTGAAATTTTAAGTTCAGAAGCCAAATCGGTAATTGATTTCTTTAAATGAGGAATATTACTTCCAGTCTTTTTCTGGGTAGCTTGATCTTTGAAATTACCATCTTTCTCAAAATTATAAATTTGTAAGAATAAATTACCATCTTCTTTTCCAAGAACTTCTATTATCTCATCATTTGTCCAAACATAGAATGTCCCTTCTTCACCTTCACTATCAGCATCTTCTGCTGAATAAAATCCTCCTTCTGGTGACGTCATGTCTCTTAGAACATAGGAGAGTATTTCTTCTGCAACTTCGCGAAATTCGATTTTTTTCGTAGCTTGATAAGCTTCAACATATGCAATAACTAAGAGTGCTTGATCGTAAAGCATCTTTTCAAAATGTGGTAGAAGCCAAAAAGAATCAGTAGAATATCGATGGAAACCAAAACCAATATGATCATAAATACCTCCTAAACGCATCTCTGTAAGCGTTTTCTCCACCATCATTAAAGCTGCTTTATTCCCGGTTCTTTTCCAAAATCGAAGCAGAAACATTAACTTGTGCGGAGTCGGAAATTTCGGTGCTCCTCTAAAACCGCCATTTTTCTCATCAAAAAGAAGTGTAGCTTCACGGAAAGCTTCGTTTAATATTTCTTGCTTCAATTCCTCTCCAGGTGTCGTATCCAAACTCTGGAGCTGAGAAATAACCTCTTTAGCTGCTAAACGTAATTCTTCACGATTATTATCCCAGTAATCCTTTATTTTTGGGATAAATTCTAACATCCCAATTCGGCCAAAACGACTCTCTTTTGGAAAGTACGTACCCGCAGTAAATGGCTTCTTATCTGCATCCATTATTATAGTTAAAGGCCAACCACCACTACCAGTTATCATTTGACTAACTGTCATGTAAATATTATCAATTTCAGGTCTCTCTTCTCTATCAACTTTTATATTTACAAAAGTCTCATTCATGAGTTTCGCAACTTCAGGATCCTCAAATGATTCATGAGCCATAACATGGCACCAATGACAAGTAGAATAACCTATTGAGAGAAAGATTGGTTTATCTTCCTTCTTCGCTTTCTCAAAAGCCTCTTCGCCCCAAGGATACCAATCCACAGGATTTGTTGCATGCTGTAACAAATATGGACTTTTTTCCTTAATTAACCGATTTGTTTTTGGTTTATTTTTGTTTGTTGCTTTTTTACTCAAAATCAATACTCCTAAAAAATGAAAAGGAGAAGGAATAATTTTCTACTTAACTTTGTAATTCCTTAAGCTTTTCTTTGACGCTATCTACATGACCAGTTGCCTTCACTTTATTCCAAGTTTCGGCTATTTTACCTTCAGGATCAATCACTACTGTACTTCGAATAACACCAAAGTGTGTTTTACCATACATGGACTTTTCACCCCAAGCACCATAAGCTTCCAAAACGGTTTTTTCTTCATCACTCAGTAGAAGTACTTTTAGCTCATGTTTATCCACGAATTTTTGATGACTTTTAGGTGAATCAGGACTCACACCTAAAACAACAGTATTCATCTTCTCAAATTCAGGTAAACTTGCTGTAAAATCAATTGCTTGAATTGTACAACCGCTTGTAAGATCTTTAGGATAAAAGTATAGTATTACCCATTTACCCTTGTAATTCTCTAAACAGATTTTATTTCCATCTTTATCCGGTAAACAAAAAGTTGGAGCAGAATCTCCTTTATTAACTTTTAACATTCATAATTACCTCAGTTTTTTCCTTGAAATTTCTTTTACTTTTTTTTCTTGTTATCTCCTAAAATAACATCTAATTAATATAAATCCGTGAAAAGTATTAAGATAATGATTAATATTCTAAGAAAAAAACCACCAATTAGATAACTAAGTATAATGATTCAGTAAAAACAAAAGAAAGAAGAAATTACTTGCCATATAATTGCTTAAGCAAGATTTCTCTAGCTATTGATTGAAAAGCTCGTTTTACTCCAATCCCTTTTGTAGCAATGGTTTCATAAACGGGAAAACCATCAAGACCAAGGCCTGAGAGCATTTCAGGTCGAGTAAGAGCACCCGGGACATCTCTTTTATTCAAAGTAACAACAATGGGGACTTCTTTTCCAAAACTATCTCCTAAGAAATCTTTGAGTTCATCAACGGATTCTTGATTATATTTCTGCATTTCTGGAGTGGAATCCAACATTAGAATGATTCCATCAACGCCACGTAAGATAACTTTTCTTTGGCTTTTGTGTCTAGTCTGTCCTGCAACAGTATAAGCATCAAGAATAACTCGTCCGGAAGCTGAAAATGGGGTAAAATCGAAATAAAGAGTTCTACCAGTAGGATCAGCGATTGATGTAAAACCACCTTTAGTTAAACCTTCAACCTGGTCGTAGAGCCATCGTAAACCTGTAGTTTTTCCACTAAGAGAAGGGCCATAGAAGACAATTTTTAAGTGAATTCGACCTTGACTATCCTTTCGCAATGTTTGGGAACCTCATTGTGTGCTATTTATAAGGGAAATTATATGCGTTATATGTTTTTCTATCTGGTGCTACGGTTAATTCTTTTCATGTTGAATAAAAAAACTATTGGTTGGTGTAAATCCTGTCCTTAAGAATACTTTCTTTGCTACTAAATAATCATCTTGTAGGATGTCTGTCAGGATGCTTGTCTGAGTAGTATCTAAGTAAATCTGTGAAACCAAAATCAAGACTTGAATGTTGTGCTTCCTTTAATTGTTGCTCGATCATATAGATTTTTTGTGTGGTTTTTTCTCTTCTTGAGAAATAAACTTCTGGAGTAATACTTCGATCATTAAAAGCTTTAATTAGTTCACGAAGTGTATCTTTCGCAGCTTTCAATTCAATCTTAAGATTCATTGCTTCTTCAGTTTCAACTTGTCGTCTAGGTTCAATAGGTCGTTCTCTGAGTTGCTGTGTAGAGGGTGAAAACGGTATTTCCTTCAAATCCTTAATACGTTTATCGAGTTTATCTTTTAGATGACTAAAGTTTAGATTAGCTCGGTAATTTTCCATCATATAAGGATCTGTAACAATATAATTTTCATTTTCGTTAAAGAGAATACCAAAAATGAATTTGAGTTTAGTAATGATATCATCTGAACATTTTATTTTGATTAAATTCTTTTCAGACATGTTGATGAATAATTGATTCCCAGTGAAAATGTTACTCCTGGAATCTACATCTTTAATTAAGGAAATAGGAACAGATTTAACTTTTCTATTGATTAGTTTTGATTTAAGTAAGAAGTACATTTTCTTGTTTGTAATAAACAGAGTACCAACTTTCTTGCGTTTATCTGATGGAAAGGCAATTTTAAGATTTGGAAAAGCAGCAATCTTGAGTTCATATATTTCAGGTTCGAATTTCTCAATAACATTATCAAATAATTCTGAATACAATTTCAATTCTTTTACTTTTATTTCAATGTCTTCCAACTCATTTAAAGGATCACTAAGATAATCAGTGAGAATATTGGAGTAACTTAATGCATGAGTTTTAATGATTTTGAGGGTTTTATCGATTCCCCTTAATTTACTGACGGAAATATTTTGATTGAAGATAAGAGTTCTAGCATCTTGATATATGTGTTGACTAACTTTGTCTAGAATTTCTGAAGCTCTTTGAATTATTTCATAAAAGAGATCTTGTATGCGTAAAAAGTTGCCTTCAATGTTTGGGTAAAGCCCAAAACGTTCTCTACGCATATGTTTAGCTTGAGTTACAATTTCAGAGTATTTATTAGCAAAAGCTTTGATAGTATCCAGACCTGTGCTTAACAAATTAACGTTACTGCTAAATTCCTCTGTAAGACCATCGATTTTTCTTTTAGAATCTTTGATTTTAATGGACGAACACATTGGACATCTTTTCAAAGTTTTCTCGGCGGTTAGATGGTTTATTTTCCCACAAACTTCACACTTATTTCCAATGCTTATGTGCGCACACTCATTACAATATGTGCAATCAGTTTTCTCAGAAACAATGCAACCAGTGCAAAACGTGCCACCACAATCTTCACAATAATATAGATAATCGTTATATTGATAGCACTTCAAGCATTTTTTATTCGAATCATATCCCAATTTTAATCTCACACTCACATTGTTTGTGGTTCCACGCGTTGATACAAAAGTATTCAACGAGTGACATTATCATCTAAATGTAGTCTTATAAGCACAGATTATTACATCTAGTAATTCTATTTCACATAAAATAAGGACTAATTGAAAATAAGTGATTGTAATATGAGGATGTTTTCCTAACAATGCTTAAAAATGACTGTTTTCTCTCGCTTTACATTCTAAAGCAAACGTTTTAGTTATGTTCCAAACGAAAAATAAATGAAGGGTGAAACTAAATAATTAATACCCTATTGAGAATATATTATAGTGAATGAAGGTGTGCTAAAAGGGATGGAAGACAAGAAATCATCAGACTTCCTTTGGAAGATTGTGCTCTGCGGTACAAGTTTCGTGGGCAAAACAACTGTAAGAAAAAGAGCTATGGGAGAGCATTTTGCGGAAGAGTATATCTCAACCGTAGGAGCCGATTTTTCTTCATATAAATTAAAACTTGGAGATTTGACAATAGGATTTCAAGTATGGGACTTAGCTGGTCAAGATAAGTACAAGTATATACGCTCAAGTTTTTATGGAGGAGCAACAGGATGTTTCTTGGTTTTTGATGTTACGAATCCAAAATCCCTGAAGGATTTATCCTCATGGGTGGACGAAGCAATTAGATACTCAAATGGTACTATCGAGATTTTTGTTATTTGTGCAAATAAAATTGATTTGAAAGATAGTCGAGAAATAACAAAGGATATGGGAGAAAAATATGCATTAGCATTAAGAGAAAGCTCCGGCCTTCAATGCGAATATATTGAAACTTCTGCACTAACTGGAGAAAACATTGACATTGCTTTTGATTTAATGGCAAAGTGTTTGCTTGAACGTGAAGGAATTAGCCCAATTAAACCTAAAGAAGAAATTATTGAGGTAGCTGAAGAACGGTCTACAAGAAGTACTGAAGCTCAAATTGAAGGATCTGAACCTATAGCTACTGAAAGTATTCTCGAGACAACAACAACTAAAGTAATTGATACTATACCCTCAACAAGTAAATCAATAATCATAGAGGAAGATAGTGGGGAAGCAACAGAGAAATTAATTGCAGAAGTAATGGCTGTTCTCGATGAAACTGATGAAATAATTATCGGACGAGAAAAAACAGAAGATGGAGAACGAGCAATAACAATTACCAAGGATGAAATAACAGATCGCGTTGTAGAAGATGAACAAGCTCCTGAAATTAGCAACGAACTTGAACGGGTTCTGGGACAAATAAATATCAAACTTGATAGTTTAACTGATCGATTAAAAGGTCTAGAAGAAGAAATTTCTCATGTAAAACCTGATGAATTAGTAGCAGAACCAGAAGAAGTAGAAAACATTAGTGATATGAGAGATGAACTAGATATAATCACTCAAGAAACACCTGTTGTAGAAGCACCTATTGAAGAATTTGTCGAAGAAGTGAGTTCTGAATCCGAAACTGAAATAGATATGCCAGAACCTATGATTCCCATTGTAGATGAACCAGAAAAGGAGAAATTAGATGAGGATCAAAAGGTTTTGGAAAGTCTGGTAGACACTCTTCCCCTTCATCCTAAACCGATTGAACCTTTAGATACCCAAGAAGAAATTGACGAGGAAACGGAAGAAGTAGAAATTGAACCTGAAGAAGATATAGTGGAAGAAATATCGGAACCAGATTCCATAGATGAAGACTCATCAATAAGATCCTTAATTGATATACCTGACGACGAACTTGTAGAAATACCTGGTGAAGAACCTTACCTATCAATTGAAGGAGAAGATGAGGACGAAGAACTTGAAGATGAATTCAGCACAGATGATAGTGTTATAGGGACTGAATTGTCAAGTGCAATGATTTCAGAACTAAAGGACATGTCAGAGGATGAAGAAGAAACAGAACCAACATTAACACAACCTGTCCAAGTAGATACAATCGAGAAGAAACATCATTGCCCAATATGTGGTGAAGAAACAAAATACATTAGACAATATAATAAATACTATTGTGTAAAATGTGGTCGATATTTAATCTAAAAACATAATAGTTAATGGGGAATAAAAAATTAGCAGATGATTTCTAATCCTAAAGACTTTTTGAGTACCCTTATTCGCAAAATGTTTTGGTGGTCAAACTTGTAAAAACCATCCAGATCATGCATTATTTACTTTTCTATTGGAAATACCTCTGTTTCCGAGCGCCGTAAAAGATAAAAGAGAAATCCTCTATTGGAAATAAGGGTAAGGTAATGAATGCTGAAACTTTCGGGAAAACAGACCTCTTTCTTTGGGATCACACAAGCCCAGAAGAGACAATAAAATTCTTAAAAAACGCTTATGACTTCTTTAGCTCAAGTTCAGTGAAGGATTCTTACAAAATTTTTGCTTTGAAAGTAGTAGCTAAGTATATCACAAAAGCAGGCTTTCCTAGAGACCAGAAAGCTTTGAATGCTGCAGCTTTGTATATTGTGAACAGATTACCTGCTTCTCATCCCAATCATAGTTCAAAAAAGGAATTTGCTGAGAGACTTAAAGTTCCAGAAACAAGTCTAGACTGGTATGTGAGCTCCATAACTGAGAATCTAGAATTTTTCACATTACGTGATAGAAAAAACTTTCCGTACTATGTTGAAAGAGATGGGATAACTTTTGCAGTAATTTCGTCTGTAGTGAAAGTTTTCGTGGAGGAATCCATAGTTCAAGGTCTAGCTGAATTGAAACCATTCGACATAAAAAATGTAGTAGATCAAATACTAGATATGTTGATAACTAAATTGCGAATAGTTCCTCCAGTTTTTCGTCGCGATTTAACAAACAAAATCGAAGCTGACCTACAAGAAGAATTCGCAGATGCTACGATATAGTTCTTTTTAAATTGAAATAATAGAACGGTTTCAAGGGAAAGGTAACAATTATGACTGAACGATTTGCAATTAAAATCGCTTATATTGGAAAAGAGTACCAAGGCTTTCAAAGACAAACAGAATCAATAAAAACCGTTGAAGGAACGATACTTGACACATTAATAGAACTAGAAATAATAAACAAAGTTTCTGAATCCAGATATTCAGCAGCAGGACGAACCGATAAAGGAGTCAATGCAATAAGCCAAGTAATTGCTTTCGATTCATTAAAGAATAAAATATATCTAGAAGAAATTAACGATCTCCTTCCAAGAGATATTTATGCCTGGGCTAAAGCAGAGGTAAAAGAAAATTTCCATCCACGAAGAGATGCACTATTGCGAACTTATCGATTATATCATTATTACTCTAATGAAAATCTTAAACTGATGACTAAAGCAATGAAGAAATTAAGAGGCACTCATGATTTTGTTAAGCTGTGTAAAAAATCAGATAATTTACAAGATGGAAGCCCTAAATCTACTATATTGACTTTAGAAACTGCTAAATTTAATTTGCAAAATGATTTATTGGAATTTGAATTCTCATCCAGAAGTTTTCTTTGGAACCAAGTAAGAAAAATGGTCTCTGTAATTTTAGATATAGGGTCAGGGAAATATCCTCCTGAAATTCTTGATGAAATATTAAATCCTCCTACCTCTAAACCAAAAGGTGGGATAAAACCAGTACCACCTTACGGTCTAGTATTATACGATATTTATTACAAAAACATAAAATTCAGTCCAATTACAAAAAAAATATCTTGTGAAACACGGTTACTAGAAAAACTTAATTTTTATTCTTCAACTTCAGCTGTACTAAAACTAATGAAAGACACCATTACGAAATAGACATTTTTTCCATTTACTAACAGTTTGGGTAGGATGGATACCTACTAATTATAGCATTAACTTCTTTTCCTTGGTTGCAAGAAATTTGTAAACGCGATGGATGCAATTCAATGAATTCCAGTAATTTTCCAACAAAAAAAACAGATGAAGAATCAAATCAAAACCACATACAGAAAGCACCCAAAAAAGATTGGTTTAGATTAGATAATGCTGCAACAGTATTTTCATTTGTTACTTCAACACGAATACCGTGCATGTTTAGATTTTATGCTAATTTAAAAAAACCAATAAATGTAGCAATATTACAGCAAGCTCTTGAAAACATAATAGACAGATTTCCATATTACAAAGTAAACCTAAGAAATGGTCTTTTTTGGTCATATTGGGAAACAAATCCCGGAATGCCAGTTGTCATTGAAGAAACAAAATATCCTTGTCAAAAAATGCCTATAAGAAAAAAAGGTATTTTCCCCTTTCGAGTTAGGGCATATTACAATCGAATTTCTGTAGAATTTCACCATAGTATTACAGATGGAACCGGTGCGTTAATCTTTCTAAAATCACTTGTCGGGGAATATCTCACTTTAATTGGAGTAGTAGTGAATGATTGGCAAGATGTCTTCAGACCTAACCAAGAACCTCATTATGAGGAATATGAGGATGCATTCAAAAAAAATTATCAAAAAAACTTGCCGGGACCACCTAGAGTTTCTAAAGCTTTTCATTTACCATTCAAATTAGAACCAAAAGGAGTTTTTCACCTTACAATAGGCATTATGCCAATTAAACAAATACTCAATAAATCAAAAGAATTGGATGTAACTTTAACTGAATATTTAGTTGCTGTTTATCTGGAAGCATTGCAAGACATATTGTTCAGTTTACCATTAAGAAAACAAAAAAGACTACTAAAGCCAATTCGATTACAGGTTCCTGTAAATCTAAGAAGATTCTTCTCCTCAAAAACCATGAGAAATTTTTCCCTATATGTGACACCATATATTGATCCTAGATTAGGACATTTTTCTTTCGATGAAATATTGAAACAAGTTTATCATTATATGCGAGTGGAAGTTTCTGATAGATACATAAGTCAACAAATAGCGAGAAATGTACGAGGAGAATTGCATCCATTAATTCGACTAACACCTTTGTTCATAAAAAGATTATTCGGAAAAATAATTTATAATGGTCAAGGAGAATTCTTGTATTCAGGAGTAATCACAAATCTCGGCAAAGTATCACTACCAGAACCATTAAATAAAGAAGTTGAAAACATACAATTCCTCTCCGCGCAAAGTCCGGTAACAAAAACAGGCTGCGCAGTAAATAGTTATGGTGAAAAACTTTACATTAATTTTGGAAGAATAATAAAAGAAGCACATGTAGAAAAGTTATTCTTTAGAAAACTAGTGAAAGATGGAATAAAGGTTAGAATTGAAACAAATTAGGAGTAGTATATAGTTGACAGAAAACAAAGCCTTCTGCAGTAGATGTGGTGTAGAAGTTGAACCACACAAAGCAACATGTCCATTATGCGGAACTTCAATACAACAGACAGAAGAAGAAGAACCAACTAGCTATGTAAAAAAATATCCAGATGAACCTGCAGTTAAAACAGAAAAAACAGGTAGAACTGCAAAACAAAAAAGAATCTTCATATGGGAAGTCGTTAGTGTAACATTATTAATTCCATTATTGATTACTCTCTTCGTAGATCTTATCGTTAATAAAACAGTTACTTGGTCATTATACCCAATATCATCACTAATCCTGGCATGGTTTTTAATATCAACACCATTGCTGTTCCCAAATATACTACCACTACTATATATTGGTGAAACTCTCCCGCCAGCAATATTCTTACTTGTAATTGATAAAATTGAAGATGGACAAATAAATTGGTTCTTAGATGTGGGATTACCTATCGAAGCTGTTGTAGCAGTTATTGCTGCAATTGTGATTATTGGATCTATAAAGATTAAAAATAAGGGCATGAACATAGCGGCATTTATTCTCTTTGGAGCTGGTTTAATTTGCCTAGGAATAGATTTCATAGTACTAAAGCACACTAGAGGAACATTCGGTGTTAGTTGGTCTTTATACGTTCTAACATCTACAGCAGTTATTGGTGGATTTCTTTTGTATTTACATTATAGATTAATGAAAAATACAAAACTGCAACGAAAATTACAAATTTAATCGAATTGAGAGCTAGAGATTAGATTTTCAACCAACAGTTTTAAATTTAAAATTATCTAGAGTTAATTATGGACACCTTTGATAAATTACCTGATGCTGAATTCGTAGCATCTGGTGTCATTAGCAAGAAATTCCTTGAATTAGGTATAACATCTTTCAAAGAAGCATGCCTGTATGTCCATAATATTGAATATGGATACAATAGTGATAAAGACGATAAGATGATTCTTTTCAAAGAAAACCTGGGAAGCTGTACTACAAAACACGGAGTAATTGCCACCTTAGCAGAAGAGCTCAACATTCCTCTATATAAAAAAGTGGGAATTTACAAATTAACCGAAGTCATCTCAACTGGCACAAACAAAGTTCTGAAAAAATATAGTATTCCGTATGTTCCTATGATTCATTGTTTTCTAGTATATGAAAACTATCGATTCGACTTGACAGAAGGAAATAACAATGGTAAGAATACTTCTATTGAAGAATTCATACATGATGAAAAAGTTATTCCATTCATAACCACAAAAGATGAGTATTTCATATTTAAACAAATCTTAAATGAAAAAATTTTGACTTCTTCTGAAATGAAAGGAATAGAGAAAAGAACACTTCTGAAAGCAAGAGAAGAAGCCATAAAACTCCTAAAAGAGAATATAACTTAAGAACTGAAATTTCTTATTATTTAGGACTTTATTATTTAATTAGTCATGCTTAATAAAGGAGAGAAGATAAGGGAACAAAGAAAAATAGATCCAATTGGTGAAGTGATGAGCGAAGTGACAGCTGATACAAAAACAAAGAGAAGAACCATTATAATATTCAGTATAATTAATCTCATTTTAATTACAGGAATAGTAATGTTCATTGTAGCAATAATTGATGGCGGTGGAGGACCATTAGATTCTGAACTAGTCTTTGGTTTAGGACTCATTTCAATGCTTATTATGATTGTTGCAGTGGCAGCTGATTTGATTTACTTGATTATTGTTCTCGTTAGAAGATCAAGGAATAAGAAAAATACAAGTGAAGTAATCTATAGGTAGAATGAGAAAATAATGGCTATGCTAGTAATAAAAGGGATTGAAAAGAGAACCTTGCTAAAAGCAAGAGAGGAAGGCATTAAGCTTTTGAAAGACAAAATCAAAATATGAAACTAAATCCGATGGTGTTCCAGAAAAGTTAGCACGATTTCGTTGAATAGAATTGGTTTTTCTGCTGGTAAGACATGCCTGGTACCATCAACCACACAGAGTTCTGCATTGGGGATAGCATCAACTGCTACTTGTTTACTTTCGATTGAAGAATAGTCAAACTCCGACGCGACAATCAAAGTGGGGCATTGGATTGAAGAGAGTTCGTCCACCACCGACCAACCTTTAAGCGCCAGCATAGAATTGATGTAAGAACGTCTATCGTTTTTAGCAATACTCTCAATCAATAATTGACGAAGATTTGCTTGATAGGGGGAAGGAAAGACCGCTTTAGCAATCGATTTTCCCATGACACGCATTCCTAAAAACAATACTATCAATATTCGTTTTATAGCAGTAAATGTTCCTTTCAGAGATTTAGAACCTATGGAAGGACCCATGTTTACTCCGATAAAACTATGGACTAATTCAGGATAATGAATTGCCAATTCATATCCAACTGCACAACCCAAAGATAATCCCAGAATATGAGTGCGGTCAATATTTAGCTCCGTCAATAATTGGTTACAGTCATCAGCAAATTGCCTGATTGTATAGGGGCCTTTGGGTTTATCCGACAATCCATGCCCTCGCAAATCGACAGCAATAACTGAGTAATTTTTCGAGAAAGCCGAAATTTGCACCTCCCAATCTTGCGCATTTGATCCCAATCCATGTAACAGCAATAGCGGATCTCCCTTTCCAGTAACTTCATAGTTAATTGTAACACTGTTAATAGAAATCTTAGGCATAACTGACCAATTTCCCATTGTTATTAAAGAGTGTTTCGTTTTTTTACTCTAAATTCTTTTAATCAACTTTTCCTATGAGTAATGCTAAAGCAGCAACATAACTAGTGATTAAGACAGTACAGAAAAGCTGTTAGAAGGTAAGAATGGCGCCCCGAGCGGGATTCGAACCCGCGTCCATCGGGTGACAGCCGAAGATGATAGGCCGTACTACACTATCAGGGCAAAAATGATTTGCTGATTGTTTCGAATGTTTCTGCTTTATAATATTTTCGTTCTTTTCCAAGAAAGCAATTTTATTACTTTCTTTCGAAACTAAAAATCATATTCTTTTTTAATTTGCTTCAAGTTTAGATTAACTTCATCAGTTTCATCAAATATTGGATCAACGATCTCAATTTCTTCAGAATTTCTCTTTTCAAGAACTTCTATTTCATTTCCTTGTTTTTTTAATTCCATATTTTCATTTGATTTCTTTTCTTTCTTAGCATTTCTTTTTCCAATCTTTCTTTTATAGAAAAGATAACCAAAGATAATCCCAGCAACTACAGTAACAACAAGAACCACAATAAGAATTATTTTCCCAACTCGAAGCAACTCTTCGAAACTATCAAATCCTATTACTAGAGGTATTAAGGCAAGAACTGCAAATGATATTAGTACAATAAATCCGACATCAGAATTATCCGAATTGTTACTAGTCATTAAAACTCAAGAGTGAGTATGCATTAAATAATAAAAGCTCCACACTCTCGAGAGATTAAAAAGTATATAATGAAATACTTTGTTTAGTAAAATTAGATAAGAATAAAGCTTAATAGTTCGATGAACAAGACTAAATGTAGCGTAAAATACCGATAATAATCATGTAAAGATGAATTGTGGAATATCGTAAGAATTTGAGGGTAATGCATGGCGAAAAAACAATCCTCTTTGGATGCTTTCCTTCCCGATGAAAAAGAGAAGAAAGAAAAACCTAAAGCTGAGAAGGAAAAAATTGATGCCAAATCTGCTGCAGAAACATCACAAATTGCTAAAAATGATAATGACGTCATTGATGAATTCGATAAAACACAAGATGAAGACGAGGATGTAATTTTTGAAGGAGCCCCTGTAGAACATTGCCCAATAAACACTCCGCCACTATGCCTTTTACAATCTGTATACGATGGGAAAAGTGGGAAAGCTTTTCTCTACTTACTTGATGAGCATTCAAACAAATTGTATGGTTGGTATGATAACACAAACCATCAGCCCTATTGTCTTTCAGATTTGTCAGAAACCGAGTTAAAACAAATTTCTCCTATTAAGAATTTCTCAAAAATAACGGGTTATGAAGACCTCAAACTTAGAAATCTGTTAACTGATAAAGACATCCACATGACAAAAATTAGTGTAACAGATCCCCTTGCTATTGCAGGTGGGTTTGACAGTCTTAGAGATAAACTGCCTGCGGCGTGGGAAGCAAATATTAGATATCATCAAAATTATCTTTATGATCGGTTATTGGTTCCGGGTATGTATTATCAAATTAAAGAGGGAAATTTAGAACCAGCTTTTCCAAAAATCGAAAAAGTGGTTGAAAAACAAGTTCTTGAACTTTTCAAAGACTCTCCAAAAGAAGTTACAGAATTAATTCCCCAATATCTTCCATTGCTATTAACAAGAATTCCTCACATAAAACGAGCAGCAATTGATATTGAAGTTTATACGCCAGATATGACTCATTTAGTAGATCCAAAGAAAGCAAATGAGAAGATCATCTCTGTAGCTTTTGCTGGAAATGATGGCTTGAAAAAAGTCTTCACTCTGAAAAGAGATGATGTTCCAATAGGAACTCGTTCAAAGAATTTATCCGAGGATGTTGAAATTCAATTCTTTGATGATGAAGTAGAACTTATTCGTGAAACTTTCAAACTAATGCAAACCTATCCAGTTATCATTACCTTCAATGGTGACAATTATGATCTACCATATCTTTTTAACAGAGCTGAATTGTTAAAGATAAATCGAAAAGAAAATCCAATTTTAGTAGTGCGAGACAGCTGTAAAATAAGAAATTCAATTCACTTTGATGCTTATCGCTTCTTCAATCAAGCTGCAATAAAGGTTTATGCTTTTGGTTCTAAATACAGTGAAAGCTCTTTGGATGCAGTAAGTAGTGCTTTACTCGAGAGTAATAAAATTAAATTGGATAAAGACATCGGCTTCTTAGATTGTTATACGCTTGCTGAATACAATTTCATTGATAGTAAATTAACCCTTGAATTAACAACATTTAATGATTCAGTAACAATGCGGCTAATTATACAACTAATGCGTTTAACCGGAATGACTTTTGAAGATATTACTAGGCAATCAGTCTCAAGTTGGATTAGGAATTGGCTTTTTGCTGAACATCGAAGAAGAGGATACTTGATTCCGCGACCTGAAGAAATCATAGGGTCTCGAGGGGATTCAACAACAGATGCAATGATAAAAGGCAAAAAATACAAAGGAGCAATAGTTGTAGATCCAAATCCTGGGATTCATTTTGATGTAACAGTATTAGACTTTGCAAGTCTGTACCCAACTATCATTAAGATTTGGAATTTATCATATGAAACGATGAATTGCACCCATGCTGAATGTAAAAATAGAAAACTAGTTCCAGATACAGAGCACTGGGTTTGCACAAAAAATGCAGGATTAATGTCGATTTTAGTTGGATTCATAAGAGATATGCGAGTTTCGTGGTTTAAACCTAAAACAAAGGATAAGTCTCTTGATCAATCTACAAGGAATTTCTATGAAGTAATCCAATCAGCTCTTAAAGTTGTAATAAACGCTTCTTATGGAGTATTTGGAGCTTCTCATTTTCCATTTTATTGCCCCCCATTAGCAGAAGCTACTACAGCTATCGGTCGTGAAGCAATCACAAAAACAATAGAGAAATGCAATGAAATGGGTGTTTCAGTAATCTATGGGGATACTGATTCCGTTTTCCTAAAAAATCCGAAACAAGAGCAAATAAAAGAACTAATCAAATGGAGTGATAAAGAGCTAAAAATTGATCTCGATGTAGATAAAACATACAGGTATCTAGCTCTTTCAGACCGAAAGAAAAATTACCTGGGGGTCTACCACGATGGTAACGTGGATGTAAAAGG
>DAOVHJ010000109.1 GCA_030671945.1 Candidatus Heimdallarchaeota archaeon | reverse complement strand
TGTCTAATAAAATCAGGTGAAAAAGGGAAATGCAATGTTCGGATAAATACAGATGGAAAACTCTACTCTACGAATTATGGGTTAACTACTTCTGGGGCAAGGGATCCAATTGAGAAGAAACCTCTGTATCATTTTCTTCCAGGTAGTTGCGCTTATAGTTATGGAACGGTTGGATGTAATTTGTTTTGCCAATTCTGTCAAAATTGGCAAACCTCTCGAGCATCAACCGAAGATTATCGGTATGGACTAAAAAAACTATCGTCAAAAGAAGCAGCCAAGGAAGCAATGCATTCTGGTTGTGCTACAGTTGCTTATACTTACAATGAACCTTTGATATGGTATGAGTGGGTTTTGGATACTGCGAAAATCGTTCGTCAAAAAGGATTGAAAAATATCCTCGTAACAAACGGGTATATTGAAGAAGAACCATTGAGAGAACTACTTCCCTTTATTGATGGTGCGAATGTTGATTTGAAAGGTGATAAGGGATTCTATAAGGAAATGTGTGGTGTTCCTCATCAAGAGGCAGTTCTGAGAACCTGCAAAATCATGAAAGAACAAAATGTTCACCTTGAAATTACGAATCTGATTGTTACCTCAAAGAATGATTCTGATGAACAATTGCAAGAATTAATCGATTTCGTCGTTACTGAACTTGGTTCAGATGTTCCTCTGCACTTTTCTCGATACTTTCCAAATTATAACGTAGATCTCCCAGCAACTCCTGTTGATACTCTCTTCAAAGCAAGAGATATGGCTCTTCGTTCCGGTGTTCAATATGTTTATCTAGGAAATATTCGTGGCGAGCGAGGTAATGATACTCACTGTAAAAATTGTGGAACATTGGTTGTAAAAAGAAGCGGTTATGTTACTAGTACAGCAAACCTAACAAAAGATTTCCAATGTAAAAACTGTGGAACCCAGACAGATATTATTTGGAATTAGTTCAATCCTTTTTCAATAGAAATTATCTTTTCTTACTCTTTATTTCTCCTTTTTTTATTTTAAATGGTTTAAATAGGTGATTAGACCGTTACTATATACCACTGCGGTGGTAACTAAAACGAGAATGTGATTGATTTGGACAAAAAATATTGTGTGAGTTGCGGAACAGCGGTAACAACTGCCGATGGGTTCTGCTTCAAGTGTGGTGCAAAAATTGAGAATTATAAGGAACTAAATGAGTCTTCTGGAAGTGTAAGAATCATTGCAGAAAGACCATCCGAATTAGCTGATCAAGATTATGTAGTTAGGAAGAGACGCAAATCAAAGAAGAGTCGTAAATCACTTTTATTAATCCCACTTATTTTGGGTCTTATCATAATTCCAGGAATAATTATGGGTTCTATTTCATCGATTAGAACACCAATAGGAACACTCACTTATGATGTTCCCACAACAGGAATTACAGAAGTGGACTTAATTGTTGATAACAATGTAGGATCTGTGAACATAGTTTATGATGATAGTATTACAAACTTGTTTGAGTCCTTCATTACAGTTCGAGGTGGGTTAAAAGCATCCATGCATGATGCTATAAACTTCGAGCATGAAGTTGTTGGTGACAAAGTTATCATTTCCTTTATTGATGACGCTATCATCACGAGTTTTCTAAATTTGAAATCCCTTTCCTATGACATTGACATTTGGATGAATCCAATTGCGGTCGTCGATTTCAACATTGAAACCTCAACTGGAAGTATTTCTTGCTCCCTAGAAGGAAACGATAATTTATTGATTACAGAAGCATCCTTCTCATCCTCAACAGGTTCTGTTAATTTCATAAGTGGTACAATTGAAAACACAACAATAGGTGATATTTACATTGAAAGCAGTACTGGGAGTCTCTTATTCGACTTCAGATACTCAACTGATGCAAGTATAACTGATTTAATCATGGATACTTCTACAGGCAGTGTTAAAGCCTATCTTGGAGAAACAATGACAGTAAATTGTACAGATATAGACCTTTCAACCTCAACTGGTTCTATTGTATTGGAATATACAAATATTATACAACTCGATGATTTAGATTGGAATATCGATACTTCAACTGGCTCTCTAACTTTTAATTTTGAGCAAACTATCATGCCAGTGAATAATTGTTCTTCAACATATGATTTTGAAACATCTACAGGAAGTATAACAGTTAATTGCGTAATCAATACTGGTATTGGCATAGAAATGAATGCTGATACAAGTACCGGTGGCATTCACCTTCCAAGTGGAGGAAGCTATTACTCATCTCCAGAATTTTCCCTCAAAACCAGTCAGTTTAGCTTCCTTTTATTAACATCCACTGGAAGCATAACAGCTAGTGTCTATAATTAGATGAGTTGAAGGAGTATCCCTCCTCCTTTAACTCATTATTTTGTTTTTTTATGATTTATCAAGAATATCAAAAATTGTTGCCATTGCAGAGTAAGCTTCATTCTTTCTTTCAGGTATTGGTGACCAACCTCGAGGATCGCTGTTTTCCATGATTCTCAAGTACGGTTCTAGTTTCTTCATTAATTTCTTATCCCAGTTACGAGCTCTTAGTATTGAATAAATCTCATCTGCTCTTCGAAGGAATTCCGTATTGTCTTCACTGTCAGTCCAAATCCTAAAAGATCTATCCGGTGCCCAAGAACCTGTACTGAGATATGTAGGTTCTTTTGGCCATTCTTCATCTGGAATTTGTGTTGGCGAAGTGATCTTAATACCCATCTTGGTTAATAGATTAAGGAAATCAATTAGGGCTTTAGGACTTGCTGGATTTGCTCCTAATTCACGATAACCAAAGAACTCAATATCGCCAGCATAAAGTGGTAAAATCTTTGAATCTACCTTCTCTATGAGCTTCATATGTTTCTTTATATCATAATAAATCGGTAAAAATCCTCCCACAGCTAATTGAGTTGTGTTTGACCAGCTAACCGAACTAAGATAGGCTTTGATTGTTTCTTTATTGTTTATAGTTACTCTTCTCAATGGTTCAGTATGCTCAAGATTTGCTTTTTCGAACAATTTCTTTGCTTTCAAATAATTCTTCAGTCTAATAATTCCTTTAGTCCAATAAACCTCAGCCAGAAACTCGGTTAATGTTTGTTCTCGTATTTCGAAGGGATTCACATCATTACCAAAGAACTGAGATAATTGATAGTGTTCGTAATCAACAGCAGTCCATTCGATTCCTTCCTTTTTGAATTGAGATAGTACAGAAGGGCTAACTGCAAGTTCAGGGGGCCAAATTCCTTTTGGTTTTTTACCAAAAATTTTCTTGAGTAGAGTGATGTGATCTTTTAGTTGAATTGCTACTCTTTCTCGAGGTAAAAGTGGTAGGATAGGATGACTGTATCCTGTTGCGAGCATTTCTACAACATTGGCTTTCGCTAATCTCTTAATACGATCTATTAATTCGGGATAGTTTGCTTTCAAATACTCAAAAGTATGCCCTGTTATGTTGAAGCAGATAGTTCCAATAAAACCATCTTCTATCGCTGTTATCATAGGTTCGTATGATAGCTCAACAACTTTTGTGAACTCACTTCTCGGAAATTCTGCATAATCAGTATTCCAATGCAGAATCACACTTGCTTTTTCTATCAAAGTTTTATCCTCATTCTACTTTCTGTTCTTTTGCTTTTTGATATTTTTCCCTCATTTGTCTCTAGATCATCATCAATCTTTTATTCATTGTCAACACTAAGATAATGGAATAATTAGATAAGTTTGGTAAAGATACTGTATTCATATTTAAGCTATCTGTCTGTAAATTTAATCTAGAACGTTTAGAAATGAATATATTCTAAAAGTCCAAACAGATAAAATGTTAGTGATTCCTCTATGAGTAAAAAGATTAAATCAAGGATTGTGTTTTTCGCATTAATCATTAGTATCCTTAGTTTAGTCTTTATCCCAATGTCTAATGCTGTTGCTCAGAACCAAGAAATACCAACTTATCCTGAGAGCTCCTCTGATCATCTTCTTTTGATGTATGAATTCTCACATTATTACCAACCAATCTACGTTAATTATTCGGTTTTAGATCTCTCATTCCTCTTACTTGGTCCACAAGCGAATGTCTCTACTCGAATCTATGTTCACTACTCTCAAAATCAAGTGGATTGGACAACAGTTGAGTTTACAGATCTCGATTCCATAAGCACAACAAGTGCTAAGTTTCAAGGTTTAGTAGGACCATTTAACAAAACAGGTGAATACTATCTCATAATGAATGCAACTCGAGGAACTGTAACTGAGTTAGCAAGATCCTATTATAGAATTAATGTTGTTCCAGTTCAAGGCTTATTATTCATTGATTTAACCTATAATGTTAGAGTGTTAAATACAACTGAACAATTCGCAGATTTATACATTAACATCTTGGGCGATGTTAAGAATACCACAGTAAAAGCATCTTTTGACCAGCAAGAGACTGATGAAGAACCATATCTCCTAACTCCTTATCTGGGTTCGAATCAGAAATATAATCTAACAATAGGACCAATCAATAAATGGGATAATTTTGTACAAATCACTTTTACAGCCAATACAACAAGTGGCTCCATGTTTACAAATACCGATTTCTTCTTTTACAAAGAATATGCTCGAATTAAAGAAGATTTTTGGCGCAGTAAATTCCCAGCGATAATAATTGGTGGAGGAGCAGTAATAGCTGTCTCTGTATATTTTGCCATCTCAAGAAGAGGGCCAACAAGATCGTTTGATGAAACCAAAATGGAAAGTAAGAAAGAAAGCAGGAAAGAAAGAAAAAGAAAGAAGAAAGAGAAGGAAGAATTATAGTTTCTCTTTTCTTAAATCGATTAAAGCTTCTGCTTCTGGACCAGTTCCGACGAATGTGACGGGAATACCTGTTTCTTTTTCAACATTAGCAATAAATTCTAGAGCTTTTGGTGTGAGACTTTCAGCTGAATCTGCTCCTGCAATTTTAGGGCAAATAATATCTAGCTTTGTCAAAGCAATTTGGGTTGCACCATTAAGCCTAATTGCTTTACGAGCTACGTCGAAATCAATAGGTGCTGATCTTCGTTCTCTGCCAGTCACAGTTCCATGTTCGGTCCAGCCACGTAACTGCATTTCTTTATCTGATAATGTTCCAGGCATCGGTCCTGCTCCCACTCGAGTCATGAAAGCTTTAAAGACAATAATAACCTCATCTACTTTTGTAGGTCCAATACCAACATCAGAGCAAAATTGTGAAGCGGAAACATCTTTACTTGTAACAAAAGGATACGTTCCATGAAACAGTGATAACATCGTTCCTTGAGTGCCTTCTATTACAACATTTTTCCCACTATCAATAGCTTCATTGATTTCCTTCGAAACATCGGTTAAGTAAGGTTGGAGCTCATGAACATCTTTAGCAAGTTTTAGAACTCTTCGAGCGCGATCCTCGTTTGCTGGGCCACAACCAGTTCCAGTAGTACCAAGCTTCTCACTCAAGTGTTTATCTTTTTTATCTGCTTCCTTGTGCTGAGTTTCAATGATTCCTGTATGGAAATCCAAACCAATTCGATCAGAACATCCAGTTTCTTTTATCTCTTTTAGGAAAATCTCGGGATCGGCAAGAACACCGGCACCAATTAGTAATCTGGATTTCTTACTAGTGAATCCACTGGGAATCATTCGTAATCCGTATTGTTTCCCTTCAAAAACTACAGTATGTCCAGCATTTGTTCCGACACCACCACGAGCGATGATAAAAGGGTCCTCAGAATATGCGATATAACTGATGATTTTTCCTTTCCCTTCGTCTCCCCAAAATCCACCAACAATAATTGTAACTGTCATTACATCAAGTCCTGATTTTTATACTTCTGAATGGAAACTTCTCTGCTATTAATAAAGCACTATTGTTAACACAATAATGCTAATCAATAAATAATGGATTAACTACAAAATGTTGATAACAGATTTATAAAGAAAAAGAACTAATTTTTCGAAAAATTAATAACTGCTAATAGTTGGGAAACAATTATCTAATAATAGTGAGTCTGAAACTGGTCTTTCCGAAACCATTTCTTAGACTTTCCCTCACTAAATAAAATTACCAGAATTTGTAGAAAGAAATTAGGAAGAATGTAAAAAATGTCACAAATTGTACCAAAAAAAATTGCGGAAAATATCTATGAAATTCCAAAAAGCACAAGAAAATATATGAAAGTTCCAGCCAGGATTTTCGCTAATGAAGCGATAATGCGAGCAATGGAACAAAAAATGTTGACACAAGCAACACATATAGCTTGGTTACCTGGAATCATAAAACACGCCTTAGTATTGCCAGATGGCCATATGGGTTATGGTTTTCCAATTGGAGGTGTTGCTGCAACTGATTATGATACCGGTGTGATTAGTCCTGGTGGAGTAGGATATGATATCAATTGTGGAGTTCGTTTACTAAGAACAAATCTGCAAAGAAAAGAAGTTACTCCGCATGCAGAGAAACTTTCCGAGGATTTGTTTAGAAACGTTCCATCTGGAGTTGGTTCGAAAGCTAAAATACGTCTTAATAGATCCGAGCTTTACGAATTACTCGTTGAAGGCGCTTCTTTTTGTGTGAAAAAAGGACTTGGCTGGGAAGAAGATATTGAGAATTGTGAAGAAAATGGAGCCTTATCAAATGCTGATCCTGAAACTCTATCTGATCGCGCCATTACAAGAGGGATGCCACAAGCAGGTAGCTTGGGTAGTGGAAACCATTTCTTAGAAATCCAATACGTAGATAAAATCTACGATGAAAAATTAGCAAAAGCGATGGGTGTCGTTCAAAAGGATCAAGTTATGGTAATGATTCATTCTGGTAGTAGAGGATTGGGTCACCAAGTTTGTTCTGATTATCTTAGAATTGTTGAACGAGCTATGCCCAAATATAATCTTCACCCACCTGACAGAGAATTAGCTTGTGTCCCAACACTAAGCGATGATGGACAAGCATACTTCAATGCAATGGCTTGTGGTGCTAATTTTGCTTGGGGAAACAGACAAATGATTCTGCATTGGGTTCGAGGGACTTTTGAGCGACAATTCAAACAATCTGCAGAAGACATGGATATGGGTTTAATCTATGATGTGGCACACAATATCGCCAAGAAAGAAGAACACACCATTGATGGTAAGAAACGAACTGTTATAACACATAGGAAAGGAGCAACCAGAGCTTTTCCAGCTGGTCACAAAGATGTTCCTAAAGCCTATCAATCAATAGGTCAACCTGTAATCCTCCCTGGCAGCATGGGAACAGCCTCCTATATTCTTATTGGACAACCTACTGGTATGGATGTTTCATTCGGTAGTACAGCTCATGGTGCAGGAAGAGTGCTTAGTCGAAAAGCAGCTCTTAGAAAATTCTGGGGTACAACAGTGAGAGATGAACTTAAAGGTAAAGGAATCTTTGTGAAATCAGCAAATCCAAAAATCATTGCAGAAGAAGCTCCAGGAGTCTACAAAGATATTGATTCTGTCGCTGAAGTTAGTGATAATCTTGGTATTGGAAAAAGAGTAGTTCGATTAAAACCAATTGCAGTTGTTAAGGGTTAATCCCTTTTCTCCTCTTTTTTCAAGAGTTATACTAACTCTTTTTTTAATTTTCAATACATCTAATGGATATTGGGGATTAAATTATGCTTAACGTACTACATCATACACCATTGCTTTTTTGAATTAATCTTGCAGAAAACCTGAGTATTTAATAGGAGTATTTAATTAAATAGAAGTATCTAATTTTACTAGGTGTTTTTGGAAAAATGTCAGATGGAAGAACTCGATATTGCAAGTTTTGTGGTGAACAAGTAGAATTTATGTCTGATTTCAATGACTACTATTGTCGGTATTGTTATTCTT
>DAOVHJ010000010.1 GCA_030671945.1 Candidatus Heimdallarchaeota archaeon | reverse complement strand
GAAGAACTAAATGTTAAGAAGGTTGCATTTCAATCTGAACTCTCCGATATGGTTGAGTATACCTTTAAACCAAAATTCAAAATTCTTGGTCCTTCTTTCAAGCAGAACGCTCCTGATGTAGGTGATGCTATCAAGAATCTCAAAGGAAAGAAAGCACACAAAGCTGCTCAAGAATTAAGGAAAAATCAAGCTTTTACAATTAAGACAGAAGTTGGATCATTCAAGATTCTTGAGGAACATGTAGAAATCATTTCAAGCGGAAGAGAAGGATATGCAGATGCTGCTTTTGAAGGTGGTCAAGTATTTATCAACACTGAGCTCACACCAGAATTGATACAAGAAGGACTTGCTAGAGACATTGTTAGACGTATCCAATCCATGAGAAAAGACGCTGATTTGGAATATACTCAGAAGGTTAGACTCTATTACCATGGAGATGATGAAGTAAAAGAAGCTATTGAAACTTGGGCTGATTACATTAAAACCGAAACACTTTCAATATCGATAAAATCTGGTGTTGTGAAGCATGGGGTTACATCGAAATGGGAAATTGAAGATAAGAAAATAGTGCTTACAATAGTTCCTATTAAGAATTAATTACCAAATGGAAAGAGTATTAAAGCAAACTCAATACGACTGAAATCAAAATTACAGATTATTTGTAAATTTAATTATAAAGGAGACAAAAAAATTGACAAGAATTGTTGGAACATACAAAATCCTACCAGAAGATCCAGAGATAAAGCCTGCAGTGATTAAAGAACGAGTTATAAAAGCACTCCCTGAAGATATGAAGGTGACTGCAAGCGGTGAAAGACCAATTGCTTTTGGCTTAGTAGCACTTGTCGTTGACATTAATTTTGAAGAGAAAGATGGCTTACAAGATCATCTCGAAGAAGTTTTAGAGAAAATTGAAGGCGTTAGTGAAATAGAAGCTTTACAGTTGTTTAGATTATAAGAAATCTAATCTATCTTGTAGAGAACTATTTCCATATTCTAATTTTATATTTTAATTCTCCAAAAAAAGGATATATTCCTTTGGAATGGAAATGAAAACTTTCTGACCTTTTTTGTACATTTTCTCAATCTGAGAACTAGTTATTTGTATCTTTAAATCTGTAGAGTTCACAGTGATTACAAGATCAATGTATGGTCCACCAAAAGATGATTTCTTAATAATTGCTGAAAATTCATTTATTTGATTCGTTTTTTTAATTGAAACGCTGATGTGTTCTGGAAAAATCGCTATCTTTTCTTCAGAAATTGTACGATCACTTGGTGCAAGAGTTTCTAATACCCCAAATGATGTTTCAAAAAGATATTGATTTTTCTTCTTTATGAGAGTACCAACTAGAAGATTAGTCACACCCAAGAATTCAGCTGTAAATTGCTTCTTGGGAGTTAGATAGAGTTTTTGAGGTGTGCCCGATTCAATAATTTGTCCTTCATTTAGGAGAATTATTCTATCCGATACTTCCATTGCTTCTTTCTGATCATGTGTAACATAAATAGTTGACACCTGAATTTTTTGCTGTATTTCTATTATAATATCTCTTAGAGATTCTTTAAGAGACATATCAAGAGCAGAAAGTGGTTCATCCAAAAGTAACAGCGAAGGTTTTGGAGCTAAAGCTCTAGCTAATGCAACTCGTGATTTTTCTCCCCCGCTCAATTCTCTTGGATACCGTTTACCTTTACCAGTGAGATCTACCAATTCCAGCATCTCTACAACTCTAGAGATAATATCTTCTTTTACCCACTTTCTAGTTTCTAAACCAAAAGCAATGTTTTCAGCAACAGTTAAGTGGGGAAATAAAGCATACGATTGAAATACAAAACCGATATTTCTATCCTCAGTTGGGACATTTGAGATATCAATTCCGTCAAATAAAATTTCGCCAGTATCGGATTCGATAAGTCCTGCAATCAGTCGTAAAACTGTTGTTTTTCCGCTACCACTGGGACCTAGAAGTGTTATAAGCTCACCATCTTCTAATTTGAAGCTAATATCCAATATGGCAATGGAATCCTCAAATGCTTTACTGATATTTCGAACCTCAATTGTTGGCATTACTTAAACCTTTTACTTTCGTTGTTCTTCTTACTTGAATATATGATATTGATTTGTTATATATCATATTTACCTTTAAAATTTATAATCCCTTAATATAATAGGATTATAATAATTACTGATGGTTTTAGAATATGAAATTGGAGCACTCTGGAAAAAAAACATTGAGAATTATGAGCTTATTAGCTCCAATTGTGCTTATTGCATTGTTTCTTTTGTTCCCTGTGTTTTCAGTTTTAATTTCTAGTTTTGTGGATGGAGATGGTTTTTCCTTTCAATATATTGGAAATATTCTGAGAGATGGATATTATTACAAGTTATTTGCTTTTACATTTTCTCAAGCAATTCTTAGTACATTAGTTTCTTTGATCATCGGTATTCCAATAGGGTACTTTTTTGGCAAGTATGATTTTAAGGGAAGGAAATTCTTGCTGCCTTTTTTCACAGTTCCTTTTGTTTTACCTTCTGTCCTAGTTGGTATGGGATTTTTAGGAATTTTTGGAGAACAGGAGTCTAGTGGAGCACAACTAATTCTTATTGTTCTAGCTCATGCATTTTATAATATTCCTTTATTTGTTCATTTCATCTCTGCCTATTACAAAAATTTTGATAATGATATTATTGATGCTGCAAAAACATCTGGGAGTAAGAATTTTCACCAATTATTTAGAGTTTATTTACCACTTTTCCTCGTTCCTATTCTTACATCTTCTATACTCACTTTTGTATTCTGTTTTCTCAGTTTCGGGGTTATCATTATTTTGGGTAATTTTAGAACATTAGAAACCCAGGTGTTTTCGGAATACAGAGCAGGAGAAACGAATTTAGCAGCTGCACTTGCTTTACTCCAGTTGTTCGTTATTCTAACAGTAATCCTACTTTATTTGTTTTATATGCGAAGACAAACCCGTCAAGAGAAGACCATCACGACTGGAGGAACAAAAGGTGAACCTCTTAATTTTAGAAAAATCTTCAAAAAGAAATCGAGTATTCTGCTTGTTGCGGTTCTTATATTTGGCTTGTTATTAGAATTGACTCCAATGATTAGTATACTTGTTAGGTCTTTTTGGAATCCACAGACAGCTTCATTCACATTTGAGAATTTCAAAACAATCTTTACCTTACAAGTTAATAGCTATGTAGGAACGTCTATTCCAAAAACCATACTGAATACTGTACTTTTCGCTTTAGGATCAACGTCAATAGCTACACTACTGGCAGTAATTACTGTCGCTGCTCTGGGAAAACAAAGGCGGAAAAAACGGTCAATTTCTTATGAGTTAATTACATATCTTCCGATAGCAATATCCTCTCTAACTTTATCACTAGGTATTTTGCAGACATTCATTAAATCAGATTTCTTTAATAACTACCCCTGGATTTTCATAATAATAAGTCATGGTTTATTGGGTTATCCATTTGTAACCAGGGCTATGTTAAATGGTTTAAATACAATTGATCCAGAAATAATAGATTCAGCAAAAACGCTGGGAGCAAATTGGGCCTATAAATTAAGAAAGATATACTTGCCACTTCTTTTACCATCAATAATTGCAGGTATTGCATTTGCCTTTGGTTTGAGCATTGGAGAATTCACTGTTGCAAACTTTTTCTACTTGAATAATAGCACAATAGCAACTTTGACTGTTGCACTTTATCAATTACGAGCTGTAAGGCAATTTGGTCCTTCAAACGCTGTTGGAGCACTTCTATTACTTATTTCATATGCTGCATTCTTTATACTAGAAGCATTAGGCGCACGAGAGAAAACAGCTTCTAAAATATCTGTTATTTGATTCAATAATCGAACGGAGCTTGTTTTTTCAGAACTTTCTTCTTTTCTTTGTCTCTCACTTTTTTCCTTAGACCATATTTCCAACCTTTAGGAATAATGAGATTAACTGCATCAGGTATGTATTGAGCTTCAATTCGTGTCGCATTTTTTGAGGGAATTTCTCCTTCAGACTCCCAAACATGAGGTTCCTCACTCTCAATAACTACATGTTTACCTCGAAGTATCTCAACTTTCTTATTTGGTATATGCTTACCATTAGTAGCTTTTAAAATTAGTTTAACTAAACCTAAACCTTTGAGATCCTTAGCTATGAGTATGGCAAAATCACCTTTTCTTGGATTATTTCCAGGAATCATTTCAAAATCACTAATGCAGTCCGTTATAGATACTGCAAAAGTTGAAAGATTTACTTCTCTAACAATTTTATTATCAATAGTTATTTTTGTAAGAATAGGTTTGTAACCCATTGCGACCCTAATTGCTGCATAAGCATAACCAAGTTCTCCATGAGCCCATTCAAAACGATCATATAAAGATGCTGCAGTTTGTCCAATAAAAGCCCCATTAATCATTTCAATGAAGTATCTCTCAGTATCTCCTTTGAGTAAACCTACCGGGAATCGTTCATGATAACCTTCCGCAATGATTTCAAAAGAGCGCTTAAAGTCTTTAGGAATTCCGTGTGTTTTATGAGAATCACAAGCACTACCAGCAGGTATCATTCCTACTTTTAAATCAGTATTAACTGCAACATTGACTAATTCATTTAAAGTTCCGTCCCCACCAATTGAAATCAAAGTTTTGTGACCATTCTTCACAGCTTTTTGGCTAATTGGAATTCCATCACCAATTTTGGATGTTAATTCATATTCAACATCTCCAAAAACATCCTTTGCAATTTTTAAGATATTATCAACTTTCTTTACTAATCTTTTATTATCAGCATGAGGATTAATTACCAGAAAAGGTGTACTGTCTGCCATTTTATATTTAATCTCCTGAAATCAACGAATTATATTTCCTTTATTACTCAAATTTATAATTGTGTCGCTTTGCTTTAAAAGGAATAGGGAGTTTTTTTTGCATCAAAAGTTGAATTCTCTATGGATTCGAATTAGCTTTCCTGATTTAGGATTTCTTCTTGGTGGTTCAAATTTTATTTCTATTTTTGGCATTTGACATTTGTAGGAAGAAAAGACATCTCTTATGTTTTTTCGGAGATTTTCTGATAGTTCTTCTTTATCAATCTTTTTTGTTTTAATTTGTATTCGAAGTAAAACTTTGTTGAAACTTTTTTGAATCGCTTGATACTCGTCTATTTCATCTGAACTCATAATTATTGCTCTACGAATATAATCAGGATAAATAAATTGTAATTCCCCTGTATCTTTTCTAGGAGCCCAAAAAAGATCATCTGATCGTCCCATTATTTGTTCTATTACCCGAAATGAGGAACCGCATTTGCATTTATTAGGTGATATTGTAATAATATCGTTCAACTCAAATCTGATTATCGGTTGTGATTTCTTGTGGAGATCTGTTACAATCATTTGGTAGCATGGTTCTCCAGGTTGTGTTGGATTTCCTTTGGAATCAAAGGTTTGTACAAAAATAAGATCTTCATTTATATGCAGGGAGCCACGTTTACAAGTTAAAGCAATGGATCCTTCGCTCCCTTGATATATTTGATGTACTGGTGTTTTGAAAACGTCTTCTATCTCTTCTTTTATATTTGGTTCAAGTACTTCTGCATATGAAACCAGTCTTTTTGGTTTGATACTTAATCGTTTTTCTTTCACTTCTTTTGCTAGGATCTTTAGCATCGATGGAGGTGCTGAAAGAATGTTTGGTTGGAATTTCTGCAGTTTATGTCTGATTTCTTCAAGTGGATGAAGTAGACTAATATGTGTTAATCGCTGCCCAAATTTACTAACTTGAAAAGCAGGGGTAGTGACTCGTAAAAGAAAAGCCCACTTTATTCTTACTATTCTAGGGAAACTGAAACGAGCAAAAAATACTGCCTGTAAATACTTCTCCTCTGTTGGACTTGTTATAACTACGCCTTTACTGCCACTTGTACCTGATGACATAGCAACATTAAATCCATGAAACCTTTCACTATAATTTTTCTCTTGTTCTATTTTATCTAAGAAATTCACTAAATCTTCCTTTGTTAAACCAACAGTATTGTAATCTGTCAAATTGTCCATCATAATTTTCTTATTTACGATCGGTAAATTCCATACATCGTTTAAATCGGAATCAGCATAATACTCTTTGAAAAAAGGGGAATTCTTAACTACAAATTCTACAATTTCTTTGCCTTTTTTTGCTTGAAATTCTTTCAATTGGGTGGAATTCATTCGTTTAAAACGTCTTCTGCATGAAAAGAAAAATCTAATGAAGGAATCTGTTTCAGCAACCATTTAACATCATTATAATTATACAAAAGTCTTTGAATAAAACAACTCCGCTTGTTTAACGACAAATTCAGTTTCTATCTAATTACATCATAATACAAAAGGAATGAAGATAAAATCATTTCAATTTAACTAACTATTTCATCGATTATTTTTTTAGCAACTGCTCTTTTAGAGCTAAGAGGTAAATCTAACACTGTGCTATCTTTCTTGACTAAAATGACTTTATTAGTTGCACTCTCAAATCCTTGATTTGGTTTGTCAAGAAAGTTTGCGACTACAAAATCAATCTGATATTCCTTCAAACTTTTTTGAGCTTTTCCGATCAGCATTTCCTTTGTAGCTTTTACTTCTGCTTTAAAACCAACTATTCTTGCTTTTGGAAACTTTTGTTTTACATGAGCAATTATCTTTGGAGTTGGCTTTAGTTTCAATTCGAGAGTTTCTTTCTTAGAAGGGATTTTTCCTTTTTGTTTTTCAAGTTGATAATCACCTATAGCGGCTGCAGAAATGAATACATCTATTTTTTTCTGCTTATTTATCACTTTTATAATATCTTGAGGAGTCTCTATGGGTTCCACTTTGATTTTGGGATTATTAATAGAAAGAGTTGTAGGACCTAAAATAAGAGTAACTTCAGCTCCTCTACTAGCTGCTTCTTGTGCAATCTCTATTCCCATTTTTCCGGTACTTGGATTACTTATAAACCGTACCTCATCAAGCCAAATTCTTGTTGGACCCGCTGTGACTACTACTTTTTTTTTTGAAAGATCTTTTTTGGATAAGATTCCAATAACGGCTTCCAAAATTTCTGCGTTCTTTGCGATTTTGGCTTTACCTTCTTCAATTCTTGGACCGATAAATGTAACACCAGCACCTTTCAATTCGGTTATATTTTTCACTACCATCGGATTTTCATACATAGTCGCATGCATTGCGGGTACAATGGCAATGGGAATTCCAGTGCCGAAAGCAGTTGTAGCGAAGGTTGTCACTGGGGTATCATCAATTCCTTGAGCTATTTTTCCTATTGTATTCGCAGTTGATGGAGCAATTAGTAGAAGATCGGCCTTATCTGGGTGTTGACCACACAAATGAACGTGTTCAATTTGACCAGTAAGTCTCGTTATAACTGGATTCCCAACTGCCCATTCGACCAAATCAGGTTGGATTAATTCCATTGCAGCGGAAGACATTACCACAAAAATCTCAGCACCATTTCTCATTAATAATCGTGCTAAGTTTACTATTTCTAATACTGCCACACTTCCAGTCATTCCAATTACGATTCGTTTACCTGCAAGTAAATCGGATTTTGAACCTGTAATCTTAAGAATTGAGGAATGTTTAGAAGGTTTGAATCTTGACATTTTTACATCTCCTTATTTAAAACACTTTCAAGGTCGTTTATGAATTTATCAATTACTTCTTTTGTTACATGAGGCATAACTACTATTCTTGTCCAATTTGAATAGATTGATAGATGCCATCCCTTTTGCAATAGTTCTTTCACCAAATCTTCATTAGTCATTTGACTGCAAGTAAAACCTATAATATTGAGAGAGGGTTCAAACACTAGTTTTATTTTGGCGAGTTCATTTAATCTTTGAGTGAGATACTTAGCTACCTCAAATGATTCTTTTACTCGCTCAAGAATATAAGATTCTCCCAACTTTTTCAGTATTACCCAGGCAGCGATTACTGAAGTTCCAGGTCTTGTACCGGTTATTGTTAATTGCTTCGTGCTAGAATCAGATAAATAAGTGATACTTTTAACAATTGTTTTTGTTATTTCTTCAGATCGAAAGATAATTGAACCGCCCGGAATCAGACTGCCAAGTATTTTGTGAGTATCTATTGTTACACTTTTTACTCCAGGATTCTCAAATCCATAAATTGGTACATCATGACCTAGTTTCTTTAAATAAGGATAAATGGTCCCTCCATGCGCTGCATCAACATGTAAATAGAGATTCTTTTCTAGTGCCAAATCACTTAGAGCATTAATATCATCACAAACACCAGTGCCAGTTGTACCAGCAATTCCAACTATTCCTACGGTTCTATAATCAATTGCTTCTTTTACTGCTTCTATATCTACTTGGAAATTATCATTTAGTGGAATCCATTCTGATTCCAAATTTAATAAATCTGCAGCTTTTTCAAAAGAAACATGAGCAGATTCTGGAAAAATAATTTTACCCTTTTCAATCCCGCTGTTTTCTTTACTCCAGTTTCTTGCGGCCCAGCAACCAATTAGATTTGATTCACTCCCACCAGAAGTTATAGCACCTGCCCAACTACTTGGAGCATGGAGTAAATCAGCTAAATGTGCTAAAACTTCATTTTCTAGTTTTACTGTTTCAGGAAATAGTCCAGGATCCCCCAAATTAGTAGCAGCGAAAATTTTAGCAATTTCCCGAACTATTTTTGGTGGTGGAGAACACATTGAACTTAATACCTGGTTATAAGAATCCTCATTCTTAAGAAGAACCATTAAATCATCGATAATTTTATTGAAAGTTTTTTCTTCTTCTAAATAACTCATTATAATAACTCCAAGACTAATATTATGCGAGAAATGATTTCTCTAATGTTAAAATTTTACTGTAAATCTCTTGATTATTTGTTACAGCAATTCCTTCTTTTAATCCTAAGGATATTATTTTTCCATTCAGGAAATCTATTTCTGTTTTTCTTTTATTCAAGATATCGGTTAGCATTGAGCTTGTATTCTCCCCTGTTTTTTTGATTATATCAAAAGTCATTTTGATAGGATCATCAGATAGTAATTCTATTTTCAGAGCTTTAGTTACAGCCCAAGCTTCCTCAGCTAATGATATAGCTTGATTCCTTAGAGTTATTTGATTGTAAATTTCTTTGTTTTTCACTTGGTGAATTGCTGTCAGTGGATTTAATACGCAATTAACAATTGTTTTTGTGAAAACAGCTCCTTGTATATTAGATTCAATGAATGCGTCAATTCCCGATTTTCTCATTATTTCTACAATTTTTCTTGCTTTATGTTCTTCAGCAGTAGTTTGATATCCTATGTAGGTTTTTCCTTCCCCTGTGAAGTCAACTACTCCTGGATCAGGTTTACAAACTCCTATGGTAGTAATACCTCTTAAAATAGAGTTTTCGGGAAATATTTTTCTTAGTATATCCTCTGTTCCAATCCCATTTTGAATTGAAATTAAAACTGTTTCAGAATTTACTATAGGTAGAATTTGTTTTGCAGCAGTTTCAGTTTGATGTGCTTTTGTGGTGAAGAAAACATAATCTACTTTCTGATCGGATTTTGTTAGAATTTCTTTAGCTTGTGGGATTGTATCAACGGCTTTAACAGGTACCACTTGATTAATCAAGCCTTTAATTTTGAGACCAGATTCATTGATCTTGTCCACATGTGATTTTCTCCCAACTAATAGAACATCGAATTTTTCTGAAGCTATTAATCCTCCAAATAAGCTGCCAACGCTTCCACTCCCCATTACAATAAACATGATTTCACCCCTCATAGGAGTACTCTAGAGAGGGGTATGTTCCATCTTCTACTTCTTCTGCGTATTTCTTTGTAGCTTTAATTATTTCCTCTCGAAGATTGGCATAAGTTTTTACAAATTTTGGTTTGCGTCCAATTGTACAACCAAGCATGTCATAACAAACTAAAACTTGCCCATCGCAATGTGGTCCAGCACCTATCCCAATTGTTGGTATTTTGATTGCTTCAGTTATTTTCTTTGAAACTTCATATGGAATTGCTTCTAAAATTATTGAGAAGCATCCGGCCTCTTCTAATTGCTTTGCAGATTGAATGAGTTCTTCTTCCGTGAAGAATGATTCGGGTTTCCCCTGTACTTTATATCCACCCAGCTTGTAAGCAGATTGAGGGATTAAACCAATATGTCCTTGAACAGGGATTCCAATATCAACCATTGCTTTGATTTCTTTTATCCTCGTTTCACTGGCTCCCTCCAATTTTACAGCTTCTGCATGACCTTGTTTTATAAGTTTCCCAGCATTAGCTACTGTTTCATCTATAGTTAAACCATAGCTTAAGAAAGGCATGTCACCAATAACTAAACTGTAATTTTTCGCACCCCGAGTTACTGCTTGACAATGACGAATAGACATATCCAAAGTAACTTCTAAAGTTGTTTCTGCCCCGTATACTGTTTGACCCATTGTATCTCCAACTAAGAGGATATCAATTTTCGCTTCATCAAAAATAGTTGCAAAGCTAAAATCATATGCAGTTAACATAGTGATTTTTTTGCCCGTCTTCTTCATTTTCTGAATATCAAATGCTGTTAGTTTTGGCATATTTATCCTTCCTTTAGTTGTTGTTTAGATAGTTCAAGCAATCTGGAAGACATGAACTTAACGCTTTCTTGAAGCATGTAATTATTATTATAACACTTTACAATTGAAGTTAATTTTTCTTTTGTATGTTTTTTTAATTTATCTGTTAGCTCAACCATTTCTTGCGTTGTTCTTCTTACATGATTTACTATTGTTATGTCACTCCAAACAGAAGTTCTTGACAGTGGATTTAAATCAACACATATAACAGTTTTACCCATTTTTTTCAGAGCCATTGTTCTATCTCCATCTTCGAGTGGCACAAAAACTACATCTGCAACAAAGATACCATCAGGATCTACTATTCTTCGTTTATGAGTTATTTCTGGTATAGTCTCTGCTTTTTTTCCTAGATTTACTCCTAGAACTTCTTTTGCACCAGCTTTTTTTAGAACAGTTTCGATATTTGTCTCTCGCTCTTTTGTTCGGTAAAAAAGATTCACTTCTAATTTTGCGTTGGTTTTTTCAGCAAGTTCAACTAATTCCTTTGGACAAATAACTGCTACATTACCATTAATAGATATCACCGGATGTTTTGCCAATAACAAAACAGCTACTGCAGCTTCTTCTTGAATCAAAGCATACTCAGGAGTTTTCTCTCCTAACAGATAATCAAAAGCTTCTCCTCTACCATGAGCAATTAAACCTGCTTCTGCAACAATTTTCTGATGCATCCCTTCAATTATTTCATGTCTTTCTTTCAAAGAAAGATAGCGAGGATGATCGGGTGGTATCTCAGACATGGAATTACACCATTATGTTTTAATCAAATACTTTTGTATCCAAAATTATTGGTCCTAAATTTGATATGGAATCTATCCAAATTTTAGCGTTTGGGTTGTAATTATCTATAATATTACTACATTCTTCTAAATCATAAATATCTCCAACAACGAATAATGAATCTCCCAACATAACCATACTTGCAGAGTATTCATCTTCCCTTAGATAAGTAATTAATTTCTTTAGTTTCTCAGACATTAATCCCGTTTTATCTGCAAATTCAAAGCTAACTCGTAAAAATTCTTCTAAAGTAGGTTTCTCATTTAATTCTTGAAGTAATTGCTTTGAATATTTGTTTATTTTTTCAATCATCTCAGAACTTGTAATAATGTCCTTTGTAGACATTGTCCCAATAGAAGCAACAAGGATTAATTCATCAATAGGCCAAAGAAATTCCTTAATTACACCCACTCCTGGAGCACCGGGTTCCAATCTTATTTCTGCTCCTCCTTGTAGTTGGGAAATAACATCACCAAGACCTGTTCGACATACTACCTCTGCTGTATGAGCTATCTGCCCTAATTCCTCATCAGATATTTTTGTTTCAAAGAATTCGTTTAATGCAAAGGCAGTGCCAAGAGCTCCTGCACCACTTGTTCCAAAACCAGCCTTTATTGGTAATGGGCTTTTGTGTTGAATAATTAAAGCTGAATTTTTAATTTGATCAGTGAAACTCTTTGCAACTTCTAAACTAACTACTCCGTCTATTTTTTGAGCATTAAAATATACTTCATGAGTATTATCATTGATTTTATTAAGAGAAATTCTTGTAACAACTCGTTTACTTAAAGAAAAACCAGCACCTCGAGAGCCCATTTTTAGTGGATCGTCATTTTCTACTATTTGAAATAAACCAGTAATGTGAGCCGGGACAGACCAGTTACTTGAGTATTTAGTGTTCATTAGTTTTCAACTGTTTACAAGCTACTCTTTATTTAAGTAATTACTTCTAAATCTCTTTAACCAGAAAAACTTTTTAATTTCCATAAGTTATTACAGAGAGAAATATTAGAATCTATTACTATAAATGACAACTATTAACAGGAGAAATTAGTCAGAAATGACAGAAGTACTAGCTATCGAAGATAAGACAGAATATTCTTTTAGCAAATTTATTGGATCCTTAGCTCTAGTAATTGTTGTTTATGCAATTGCTTTTGGAGCTGCATTTGGTATTGGTTTTGGTTTAACAAAATTGGGTTGGCATACTTTATTGATAACACTTGTTGCTGATGTTGGTGCGACAATTGTGGTGTTCATTTTTAGCGTTATTTTCAATAATATCAGTTTTTACGATCCTTATTGGAGTGTTCAACCAATTTTTATTGCGGTTTATTGGATGCTACTTAATCCTGCAACTGGTCCTCAACTAATGCGACAAATAATTGTTGTAAGTTGCGTTTCTTTCTGGGGTGTAAGATTAACTCTTAACTGGATTAGAGGATGGAAAGGAATAAAGCATGAAGATTGGCGTTATACTAAATACCGCAAAGACCAACCTAAACTGTTTTGGGGAATTGCTTTTACAGGTTTAGAAATGATGCCTACATTGATTGTATTCCTTGGTTGTGTAGCAATGTATCCTGCTATAGCAATTAGTACAAAAGCGTTTAATTGGGCAGATGTAATTGCAATAATCATAACCATTGGTGCAACCTGGTACGAATTCATTGCAGATGAACAAATGAAAATTTTCTGTAAAGTGAGTCCTGAAAAAAACAAAGTGATGGATGTAGGATTATGGGCAGCTTCAAGACACCCAAACTATTTTGCTGAAATCAGTTTCTGGTTAGGATTATTTTTCTTCGCTCTAGCTGCTGATTATACTTGGTGGTGGACAATAGCTGGTTTTGTAGCAATGATTGTTTTATTCATGTTCATTAGTATACCTTTGATTGAGAAGAAACAATTAGCTAAAAGACCTGAATATGCGGATTATGTTAAACGCGTTTCTATGATTATTCCTTGGTTTCCGAAAAAATGAAACCACATTTTTATTTTTTTTATTCCAAGTATAGATACATACCAGGATGGGCTATTTTAAATCCTCTTTTTTCATAGAGAGTTTTACCCATTGGAGTAGCATGTAATTTAATAGCTTCAATACCGCGATTCCTGGCTTCTTCTATTAGCTTCTCTAAAATTGCTGTCCCAATCCCCTTCCTTCTCCATTCGGGTTTAGTATACATGTTCATGATATAGACTTCTTGACCAGTCATATTCCAAAGTTGAGGTTGTCTTTGAATAGTTATTAATCCACTTGTAGCAATAATTTCATTGTTTGATATAGCTAACCAAGCTATAAAATTTCCAGAAGACATTTCTTTCTTGAGATAATTACTCATTACTTTTCGATATTCATCCATCTTATCTGTTGGAGTATCAATTCGAATTTCTTTTATGAATTTAATTCTTAATTCAACTATTTGTTGAATGTCATCTCTGGTTGCTAATCTTAAGGAGAACATAAAATAAAATACGCTTAATACATTTTAATATTTAATGTCTATCTCATCTTTTGATGAGATAAATACAAGAACTTAATTGTTAGAATCTAACGAAGGAAACAAGGTTATTCAAATGTCTAAGAATGCTCCGAGCAAACGATCAACAAAAACTAGGATTCCAATTGTGAATCTTGATCGTTGCCAACCTGCAACTTGTGGACATGTGTGTATCAAGATTTGCCCATTAAATAAAAAGACCAAAGTTGTTTATCCAGATAAAGTGACGAAAAAAGCAAGAATTAATAGTAAGAAGTGCATCGCATGTGGTATCTGTGTTAATGTATGTCCTACACATGCAATTTCGATGGTTGGTTTACCTGTTGAATTGAAAGATGATCCAATCCATCAATTTGGTGAAAATTCCTTTCGATTGTATGGTTTACCGTTTCTTGTCAAAGGTAAAGTTACAGGTTTAATTGGTGCAAATGGCATTGGTAAAACTACTGTTATGGAAATCCTCTCAGGGAAATTGGTACCAAATGGAGGAAACTATCAAATAGAAGATTTAGATTTGAATTATGTTTTATCAAATCTGCAACTCTCAGTTCAAAAGGCATATTTTCGATCATTGAAAAATAATCGAGTGAAAATTTCGTATAAAGAGCAAGTTCTTTCCAAATACCTGAATAAAAAAGAAACAATTCAAGAAATTCTTGAGAGAGAGGATGAATTAGGACAAATTAAAACACTGATAAAAGATTTGCAATTAGAGAGTTTTCTTGAAAGAAAATTTGAGCATTTATCAGGTGGAGAAAGACAAAGATTTGCCATTGCTGTAGCCTTAAGTAAAGATGCAAATGTCTATCTCATTGATGAACCAGGGAATTTCTTAGATATCAAGCAACGATTGAAACTAGCGAGTCTTTTCCACAGGATTGCAAAGCAAGACAAAACTGTTCTTGTTGTTGAGCACGATATAACTATTTTGGATTATATTAGTGATCAGATACAAGCTCTTTGGGGAACTCCTCATGCTTTCGGAGTTGTTTCAGGAGTTAAAGGAGTCAAAGGTGGAATAAACGCCTATCTTACTGGTCATCTTAAGGAAGAGAATATCACTTTTAGGAGTAAAGGAATTTCATTTCTACGAGTTGTAAAGGAAAGAAAATGGGATACAATACCAATTTATGTTAAATTCACAACACTTTGGAAAAAGTTTGACAAATTTAGATTGAAGGTTTCACCAGGGCAAGTTCATAAGGGTGAGACTCTGGTGATTATTGGTGAAAATGGAATTGGTAAAACCACTTTTGTAAAAATGCTTGCTGGGATTTTAACACCCGACAGAGGTTCAGCAGATGTCATGGCTACAGTATCATATAAACCACAATTTATCACACGAGATTATAAGGGAACAGTAAACGAATTCATCACAAATTTTTCCGGAAGATATACTGGTGAACAAATTCTCAAACAAACTTTTTACCAACCGCTTGGAATAGAACATCTTTTTGATAAACAAGTCAATGACCTAAGTGGTGGTGAATTACAAAGAGTATACATTGGAGCTTGTCTTACAAAGAGAGCAGATCTTTACCTTATTGATGAACCAGCTGCTTTTTTGGATGTAGAAGAGAGAATTAAAGTTGCCAGAATAATTCGTAATGCAGCTAGTCTTTACAATGCTTCAGTTATAGCCATTGAGCATGATATGCAAATTGCAGACATTCTTGGAGATCGGGTCATGTTATTCTTAGGAGAACCAGGAGAGAAAGGGTATACTGTAGGACCAATGGGTAAGCGAGATGGAATGAACAATTTCCTAAAAACATTGAATATTACTTTTAGGCGTGATGCTGAAACTGGGAGAGCAAGGATCAATAAAGGCGGAAGTAGGTTAGATCGCGAACAAAGAGAAAGCGGGGAATTCTTTTTTGAACGAAACTAAAAATTAGATTAAAAAATAAACCATATTTATGGTGATTTAAAATGGAAAAATTGGAACCTATAGATTTTCAGAAGGAAATTAAAGATGATAGAATTGATGAATCTTTAATTCCAACTAAATATCCAAATCTGTACATAATTTTCCTAGGAATTATTACCTTATTAGCCGTAGCATCAACAGCTATTCTCCATTCAAACGAACAAGAATTTATTTTGGATCGATTTGTTGATATTAGTTCTTACGAGCTTTCGTTATTCGATACAATGGTTTATGTTGCTTATTTTATAGCTGGTCTAGTAATTGGTGTATTATCTGATAAATTTGCAAAAAGAAAGCTATTCATATTAATTGGCAGTATTGGTGCTTCGATATTTTTTATTTTTATGACTTTAACGTTAAATTATGCCCTTTTATTGTTCTTCAGATTTATTCAGGGTTGTTTTTCTATTATGGTTTGGCAAATGCTAATTACTATTATTTTAGATGTATCAACACCGAAGAATCGTGGAAAAAATATGGGTATATATGGTGTATTCTTAGCAATCGGAATGGGGTTAGGACCAATGCTTGGTGGTTTTATAGCTGAAGCAGGGGTATTTGTTCCATATTATGTTGCTAGCGGTCTAATGGTAATTGTATTACTATTAATCCTCTTTCTCAAAGATCCAGATACAGTAAAAGAAAGATCTTCTCTGAAAGAAAGTTTGTTATTTATTAAAGATAAACCGAAAATAATTATCCCCAGTTTGTTTAATTTCCTTGATCGTTTACATATGGGAATCATTATTTTTGCTTTACCATTAATTATAGGTCAAGATGTTAATGAGGGAGGGTTAGGTCTAGATGCAAAATATAGAGGTATAGCATTTGGTATCTTTGCTCTACCGTTTATTTTATTGCAATATCCTTTTGGACGTCTTTCTGATAAAATTGGTCGATATACACCTCTAATAATCGGAAGCTGTTGTTATGGTATAATTCTAAGTTTGTTAGGATATTTTGGAAAATCAACATATAGTATTTTGTTAATATTTTTAGTGCTCTTGGGAATCTTTTCAGGTATAACGTCACCTCCCACATTAGCATTAATTGGTGACACTATAGATAATTCAAAGAAACATGGCGTAGGAATGAGTGTGTTCACCCTTTTCGGAAATGTTGGAATAGCAATTGGACCTTCTATAGCTGGTTTATTATTGAATCATGGTTATGGATTAACCTTTCTTGTAGTTGGTATATTGGAATTAATTTTTCTAACAATAAATATTCTACTCATTCGCTTTGCCTTTAAAGAAAAGATTCGACCAACACATCTTTCAAATTAATTGCTTAAAGCAATGTAAACAATTATCCCTGGAACAATTAAAAACACACCAAAAAATGTGCCAAGTCAAGGGAAATGTTTTGGAGATTTTCTTTTTTATATTGTCTAGATAACCGATACTTTTTTTAAACATTTGATTCAATTTTTTTCTAGAGGCAAAAGAGCTTGAATTATTCCTACCCTTATATGTAGGGTGCAAACATTCATTGATTCTTTATTGTGTTTGTGCCCCTGCTAGAATAAGTCTAGTTGCCTTTAGTTTTGTGGCATAATAGAACTGGATAATTGAGGAGCTACAAAAAATGAAAATGGAAGAAAAAATACGAGTGATCACGAGAAATGCAGAAGAAGTGATCAAAAAAGAAGAGATAGAACCTCTCTTCAAACGGAAAAAGAAACCAAATGCTTACATTGGTTTCGAGTTAAGCGGAAAACTGCACATTGGAAATGGTTTGCTTTGCGCAATGAAAATGCATGACTTAGTTGATGCAGGTGTACATATGACCATTTTTCTCGCTGACTGGCATAGTTGGGTTAATAATAAACTAGATGGTGATTTGGAGAAAATCCGAATTTCCGGTGAATATTTTATTGATGGTTATAAAGCGCTTGGATTAACAGAAGATAAAGTAACATTTCGCTGGTCAAATGAACT
>DAOVHJ010000098.1 GCA_030671945.1 Candidatus Heimdallarchaeota archaeon | reverse complement strand
ATTGCTTTAAACTTTTTTTGAACAACCACTTTTTCTGAATACTGGTAATTGTGTTCTGCTAAAAAATCCTTTATCTTTTCTTCAACCTCTTCATTTGTTAAGATTTTAGGACACAAATTTAGTTAAACTCCATGTTTTAGTTATAATCAATATTGTTTCTATACCATAAATCTACTCTAAGAAACTTTGATTTGTACAAATTAATGTTTTTCGGGAGAATTACAAATTGGCATAATCAGAAAAAACTTGGAAGAATACAATAAAAAATGAACTTTTAAAAAAGATTTTTTATGATTGCTTCTTATTACTTCTCTTTCTAGTAGCAAACACTGTGATAACTGACAACATAACGATAGAAGCAAACACTTGTAACGGTGTAAAGCCCGGATTCAGTAGTGTAGAAGGATCAAATCCTGCTTTATTCATATAATATTTAGCTAAGTCATGGTTCGCCGTATAAACAGTAACATCAGATTTTACAAAGGTTCCAAATTTAAGCGATAATGGTGTTTCAATAATTTCAACTTCAACATCTAGTAAATCTAACATGATATTTTTGTCAATCATATGGGCAATTGCTTTGCGAACAGCTATTCCTTTCGTCATAGTTTCATCCTCGGTAAGGGTTTGATCTATTAACGCTGGGCAATAATCTGATTTGAGATTAAACCCAAAATAAATCACATCATATTCATCTCTGGTTTGTTTCTGATATGGAGCACTAGCATAATCAGTCATGTAATTTCTATAGTCTTTGAAGATATCTAGCTTCCCAGACTCAAATTCCAATCCTTTCACGTTAAGATCAAAAAGAAAGCGAACTCTGTATTCCGCCATATATAGATCTTCATTATAACCGAGTGGAGTGGAACCCCACCAATCCAGATTACTGTTGAAGATACTCTCTACACCTTCACTATAGCTATTAAGATAATACATGCCAGTCCCTAAACAATTTTCTCCATAAATTAACCAATTTTCACTAGAAGTGTCAGGTATTCCTTCACCATCAACACTTACATTAAGATAATGTTCTGGAAGGATTAGTTTTGTCAAATCATTTAGAGCTGGGGCATACGGTTGTAGACCTGCTTGGGTTAAATTACCATCAATATTGATTTGAACTGTGGAATTATCGATTTTTTCAACTTGGTCTATCCAACTGAAAAATGTCCCAACAGAAGATACTTCTTGATACATTTTTATCGAGAACAATATATCATCTGCATCAAATGGTTCATCAAGATATATATTATCTATATCAGGTTGCCAAGTTACATCGTCTCTTAGATTTAATGTTAGAATTGTTTGATTAGAATTGAAAGCCCAACTTTCTGCTAAAACACCAACAGGAATTTGATTCTTATTGATTCTTATAAGTGGTTCAGCGATCAATGAAGCAAAGAATATATCTTCTATATATAACGGATTTAAAATATCCCAATCGTTAGGATCAATATAATCTACAAATATGCTTGTATTTGTTTGTCCAGTGTGAAGACCAGACCATTCCATATAAGGTAATGAATAAATTAATCCTTCCTCATGATCCCAACCTATCAAGTTATCATGGGAAACATAAGTTGTGATTTTATTGAACATAGGAATAACTGGTAAGACATTTACCATTAAATTCTCTTGCCAATCATGATAAATTCCTTCTCTTAATGTGAGATTTGTTTCACCTAGACCTTCAAACATTTTCTGCTCACTGAAATCCTGAAAAGCTATTTCATCATCTAAACCCCAATAATTGGCTGATCCTCCTTCTGAAAAGACATAGGTGGGATTTACATCAAATCCTGGCCAATCAACATCAATCAATACAATATCAAATTCTTTTGAGAGAACTGCGGCTTCAAAAACGCCACCAGGATATGGATAAATGAGACTATCAATACGGATTCTTTTGAGTTCTTGAGCTATTAAATTCGCAAGATGCTTTGTTTCAGTATCACTCCTACTTAATATCCGAACTCTGAAAAAGTAATCTTCTTGGGAAGCAGCTTGGATTTTTACAGTAGCAATTGCTGAAAAAAGTGTAATAGTTGAAATTAGTACTACAAGTATAATTGATCTCTTTCTTTTAGTTAGGTTCAACTTAGAATTCATCTCACATTAAGTAAGTACTGAATTACAAGCTAATACGATATGTAATAATTCTTTGTATGATTATAGAAAAAGAAAAAGAGAACCAAGATTGGTTCTAATTTCTATGGAAACTTGATGAAAGGCTTAATCCATAAAGCCTTTGTCTAGTTTCTCTTCTCGCTCTTTTTCAAGTGCGATTCTCTTCTTTCTCGGTCTCCACCAGGCTAACCAGCCAAAGAGAGCAACAAAACCGATTAAGAAGATTTCAGGTAATATGTAGTATACAACAGGAAGCGGACGTGTGATTTGGAATAGTTCAGAAGCCAAACCTCTACTTACAACAGATACATTAACATTCATATTTTTTATATCTGCAGCAGCGAAGTACATATTATCTGGTAACTCACTCACATCGATGTCATCGTAGTACCACCATTGTTCAGATTCATTCCACTTCAAATCAGTAAGACCTAGTTTTGGAGCATTGGATGCGATACCATCAAATAGATAGATTTTAACTGTGGCTTGGCGAGTATCTGTCATAAAAGCTGGTATAGTTTTATTATAGATTTCATAGAGGTCAATAGTTCCATCATAAGTTGCATTTGTGTAATCAGTTTTTGCAGTGATATTGTAAACGTCTACTGTTAGTGTCTCTGGATTAAATTTAATCATTGGTGCTGAGGTAGTAATGTTGTGAAACCGCGTAATAAAGTAATGAGAGCCTGTAGCTTGAGCCCAATTCACAAATGTTGATTGGTTTAACTGATTGTATTTCAAGTAACCTATTGGCAGTTCTGAGATTCTAAAACGAACTACGATATAATTATCAAACGTTTCAGGAGTATGGAACCATCCAATATCAGTTTGATTATCGTACCATGTTTCATCATCAACATCATAAGATAATGAACCATTAATAGGTCTATTTTCAGTATCAATACCAGCAACACCAATTGGTTCTGTTCCTGGTTGAACTCCACCTACACCTTTTTGATATAGGAACCAGTCAGCACTATCAACTTCGTGTGGTTCTAAGAAATCATATTCTGGTACATTTAGTAATTGTGCTTTTATGTCCCAGATATCAAGCATCCAGGTATTACGGTTGTAGGAGTATTTGTAGTCTGTGAAGTTTATATATAAGAAATTAGCTATAAATGATTCATCTCCATTACTCCAAGTTCTGGTTGTTCCAGGCATGTTGAAAGTATAGTATATTCGATGTTCTGTCATGGCTACGGTACCATTTATCAAAATATCATCAAAGTACCATGTATTTGTTCCGCCATTATAACTTAAATCATAGACATCAGTTCCAAGGGATGGTGTTCCATCACCTACAATTGGGAAGTATGCAAAACGGAAAGCTGCTTCAGTTGCAGTTGTATCATTAAGTATGTATGTACCAATGGAATCAGTATAATTCACTTGGAAGTTATCTATGGATAGATGATTTGTGGTATTTTCATAATGAATAGTTGATACTGGTATGTCAAGATATTTCCAATTTACCTCGATTAAAGCACTTTGTAAGACTGAAAATATTGCTTCCACTGAGTATTCTAAGCAAGTTTGCACATCAGCCATGTAAACTGGTTCCCAAGTATTAATCAAGGGATGGGAGCTAAAATTATTTCCCAAGTCATAGGCTAAAGGATGTATACTCTTTGCAAGATCTATAGTTGCTACGTCAGCCTCCTTTGGAGCAATAACTGAGGAGCTAAGAGTAAAGTATGTATTAACCCATTCATCATTTGTCCACCAGTATGCAGGATCTATCGCATCTCTAGCTGTGATACCGGTTTCTATTTGTGACTCAAAAGTACTCCAATATAATGGTAAATTAACTAATGCACCCCAACTTGTGGACTCATTCCAAATTGCACCCCAAACACCTGCTTGAGAAACATAATGGGCAGTTGTGCCAGCATAAAACGCACACAACGCTTCATCTGGGTCTGTTTGATTTAATGCAATCACTAATTTATCATATTCAACTTGTGCACGATCAGATAAGTTGTTTTCAGTAACTACAACTCCTGCATCATCAAGATACAATCGAAGACTACCAATGTCTCCATAATCACCAGGATTTGCGTAACCAGTTGCCATTAAATTATCTCGTGGTGCAGCAACACCAGCAAAGAATGCACTTAAATGACTACCCCAAAGACTTGTGAGCCATTGGTATTCATATGGTTCTGTAGCTAATTGCACAGCTTCATATGCTAACCATTTAGTAGTTGAAAAAGATGTTATTGGATACTGAACACCGTCTTCAAACCAGCTATCACTCATAGTATATTTTGGAACTAATGGTATTAACGTAATGACTATGAGTATTATAGCAAAATAATTTCGTATATTCTTTTTCATATTTATTTTCACACCAATATTTATAGTGATTTCACTATAAATTACGAGTTAACCAAGAAAAGGGATATTTAAAAATAATAAAGTCGGAAAACTACCAGTATTGGGAGTAAATATTATTTCTCAAGGTTAGAAAGAATTTCTTTCGCACGAGCAAATTTGACATTATTTTCTTTGATCATAATTTCAGCTACTTTATCAATATGTTCCCCAGTAGCTCCAGCAGCGATTGCTAAATTCCTCGAATGCAATTTCATATGTCCTTTTAGAATACCAGTTGTTGCTAAAGCTCTTAATGCGCCTAAATTTTGTGCAAGACCAACAGCTACTGCTACTTGTGCTAATTCAGACGCAGATTTAACTCTGAGTATTTTTAGAGCTATGCGTGCAATAGGATTTGTTTTTGTTGCACCACCGATAATACCTACTGCCATTGGTACTTCTATTGATCCTTCAAGATCACCTTGTGTATTTTTTATCCATTTAGTTATTGATCCATAATGTCCATCTTGAGCAGCATATGCATGAGCTCCAGCTTCAATTGCTCTTGTATCATTTGCTGTTGCCAACATAACAGCAGATATACCATTCATTACACCTTTATTGTGAGTGGCAGCACGATATGGATCTGTTTCAGCAAAAGCTGATGCAGCAACAATATTATCCACAATATTTTCTCCGCCCAATTTTTCTTTCGGAACAATACATGAAGCTTTTGCTAATCGTAAATCAGCAAGATTTGAGAGAATTCTTAGGAGCACTCTTCCTCCTGTAATATCCTCAATAAATGGTGCAAGTGTTTCAGCCATCGAATTAACAACATTGGCTCCCATAGCGTCTAAACAATCTACAAGGATTTCACAAATAACCATTATACCAACGCGTGTATCAATAATTTTTGCTCGAACATCTCTGGCTCCACCACCTAGTTCTATCAGAGTTTTATCACAAGTGTTAGCAATTTTCATAATCTGCTCTTTGTTTTTTAAAATAACTTGAACTGCCTCTTCAGGATTTTTTAAATCCAGAATTTGTATTTGCCCGATCATAATTTGTTCTGTTGTTGATGTTCTAAATCCACCAGTTGAGAGTGTTAATTTCGCAGAATTACACACTGCAGCAATAACAGAAGGTTCTTCGACTGCCATCGGAACAACGTAGATTTTATCGTTTATGAGAAAATTAACTGCTAATCCAAAGGGGATTGGAATCGTTCCCACTGCATTCTCAATCATTCTGTTTACTGTTTCTAGCTCAATAGGTCCGGTTGTCAGTAATAATTGAATGTCATCATCAGTCAGCTCCGGAATAAAGTCTTGAATTTTCCTTAGACGTTCATTGCTTGTGAGTTTGTAAAAACCTGAAAATTTTGTAAAATCGAATTTATCGGGAGACTTCTTTTTGGGCATTCAATTCTCTCCTTAATCAAATTTAAATTAAAATTAGAATATGTTAAAGATTTCCCTAAACATGAGAAATTTTTTTAAAAGTAGGTTTATTTCATGATATGGGATTCAATCTTTACCTTTATTTGATAAGATTGAGGACTTAAAAACATAAGAAATTTAATGAGTACCTTTTTGTTATTCATAAAGGATGTAAACATAACAAACTCAAGAAGGTAATTTAGTTGTCACAGGAAGTAATGCGAGTATACATGGATCATGGAGCTACAACAGCAGTTGATCCAGAAGTAAAAAAAGTAATGATGAGGTTTTTCTCAGATGAATTTGGTAATGCTTCTCAAATGTATGAATATGGACGAAATGCTGCAATGGCAGTCCAAGAGGCGAGAGAAAGAGTAGCGAAACTCATCGGAGCTGAACAAGATAGGGAAATTGTTTTCAATTCTGGGGGAACAGAAGGCGATAATACAGCATTAAAAGGAATTTTGCTAGGAAAGAAAAATAAGAAAAAACATATGATAACTTCAGTTATCGAACATCCTGCAATTTTAAGAACGGCAGAATTTTTAGAAACCCAAGGTATTAGAGTAACCTATCTTCCTGTTGATAATTTTGGTTTAATTAGCTTAGAGGATCTTAAGAAAGAGATCTCTAGTGAAACAGCACTTGTTTCTATTATGCATGCGAACAATGAAATTGGTACTATAGAACCCATAAAGGAAATTGGAGAAATTGCTCATGATGCAGGTGCATTATTCCATACTGATGCTGTTCAAACCGTAGGCAAGATTCCTGTTGATGTTAAAAAATTAAATATCGATTTACTATCTTTGAGCTCTCATAAATTTTATGGTCCAAAAGGTGTTGGAGCTCTCTATAAGAGACAAGGCATAAGATTCGAGCCTTTGATGCATGGCGGTGGTCATGAAAAGGGTTATCGATCAGGTACTGAGAACGTTTCTGGAATAGTTGGTCTAGGAAAAGCTGCTGAAATTGCACAAAAAGTACTGCTGAAGGAGAAAGAAAAACTCACTAAAATGAGAGATCGTATAATCGATAATATGCTTAAAGTCGAGGATACAATACTAAATGGTCATAGAACTAAACGATTACCACATAATGCAAATATATCCTTCAAATATGTTGAAGGCGAAGCATTAATCCTAAGGCTAGATGCGATAGGCATTTATGGTTCAACTGGTTCTGCTTGTTCTACCAAAAAACTTGAAGCATCACATGTTTTGCTAGCTATTGGTTTAAGACATGAGGTAGCACATGGTTCACTACGATTAACCTTAGGTAGATGGAATACAGATAAAGAAGTAGATTATGTCATAAAGGAAGTTCCGCGGGTAATTAATGAACTAAGAGAGATGTCTGCCTTCAGAAAAGAAACAGAAGAATATGTTATGAGTTTGAAAGATGAACATGATGACGATCATTTTGAAACTTAGTTAAATATAGAACAAATATTTAAAACACAATTAAGAACTGTATGTGAGTAGGTAAGAAATAATGTTATACAGCAAAAAAGTAATGGAACATTTCACTAAACCTAAGAATGTGGGGGTAATAGAAGATCCTGATGGAAAAGGTATTGTTGGCAACCCAAAGTGTGGAGATACCATGGAAATTACCATCAAAGTGAAAGACGATAAAATTGATGATATTAAATTCAGAACTTTTGGATGCGCCTCAGCAATTGCAACAAGTAGTGTAACAACCGTTATGGCAATGGGAAAGTCCTTAGACGATGCTATGAAAATGACAAGAAATGACGTCGCACAAGAATTAGATGGTTTACCACCACATAAAATGCATTGTAGTAATTTAGCTGTAGATGCTTTGCATAAAGCAATTGAAAATTATAGAGAAAATAAAAAAGAATAGAAAAATACTCTTCTAAGAGAATATTTTCCTTAAAGTGGCAACAATATGTTGCATATCTTCTTCGCTGACGCCAGGATTAATTGGTATTTGGAAGTGATCCTTCCCAACTCTCTCAGCAACTGGACAACTTATTTTACTATAATCTGGGAATTTAATGAATTCAGACCAGTAATAATAATTGTTAATGTCCGTATATGCTGGTTGTTTATATGAAGGAACATTGTAAATCTGACGTGAACCAATATTATTAGCTTTTAATTCTTCAATGACTTTTGTCACTGGCAAGTCTTCTCTATCTGTTCTTCCTGCAGCAATATACCAACCATGTTGTGCTTTATCATAGATTTTTTGCATTGCAAAGCCATCTAAATCCGACAATTCTTTCAGAAAAATATAGGCATTTCTTTTCCTTGCTTCAAGCATCGCAGGTAATTT
>DAOVHJ010000179.1 GCA_030671945.1 Candidatus Heimdallarchaeota archaeon | reverse complement strand
TTTGGGATCATTAAATTACAAACCTGAGACTTCTATAATATTCATTTACATTTATTCTTGAAGAAATTATAACTCCTAGATTAATATAATTTCTTTTACAGAATGATAAAATAAAGGAAAAATGAAATGAAATTTATGCTTCATCGAGACATAGCATAAATACGAATATACGATGCAACATCTCTGGCTGAATCTACCATGTTTTCAATTCTATCGACAGCTTCTCTTATGAATATATTTACTCCTTTTTGTGCATCCATATTAGCTAGTTCAATGATTAACGCACGGTAATTTGCATCTGCTTTGTTTTCAATAATTTCAATAGATTCAGAGATTTCAATCACTTTATCCAAGCTTTGGAAAAGTGCTCTTAGTAAATCAGTCAATGATTTTGATACAAGACGGGTTTTTTCGATTAGTGCTAACAAATTCTTAACGAAATTTTTTGGGGGAACCCACTCACCATCTAGTTGTTGTAAGAAAAAAGCAGCCCCCTGACCAAGATCAATGATCTGATCTGTAGATCTGATTATTTGTATTAATTCTTGTCTGAATAATAATGCTGGTCCTGCATCAGTGATTTCCTTCATTGCGCTGTTTTTTAGGGAATTTGCTTTTGATTCCAAAGAATCTAGATCTTTAATATATTTGTTAAATTTATCTCGACCAGTTGTTTTCCAACAATCAACTATTTTTGTTAATGTTTCTGTTCCGTTAAGCACGACTCTTGTGTGATCTAATATTATGTCTAAAACCTTTTTCTCAACGTTGTTACCATTTGTGTGATAAACCATTTTTTTGCTTCCTGTATAGTTATTGTTGTTTTTGATTTCTAAGGGCAAACGATAGGTTCTACTTTTTAATCTTTTAGGTAACATAGGATTTTCAAATTCCTATTGTCCAGATAATAAAATAGTTTATTAAAAAGAGTAGGTATTACAAAGACTAGAGAAATTGAAAGAATTAGAGGCAAATTAAGTAATTCAAGTTGAGTTGTGATTAAAATGATTGATAGTACTTTTGATGATATTGCTGAAGTAGCAACAAAACAATACTCAAAAGACGCAAGAAAGGAAATGGAAAAACAACTCAATGAATTTTCAAAAGTGAGTACTAACGACGTTGTGAAAAAACTAGGTCTTCCTCAAGTGTTAATGTTATTCTCAGCATCTGTAGCTAAAAGCAATAAACATGAAATAATTGAAGAACAAGATGTTCAGGAAGCATATTCACTATTGAAATATCTTATTTCGAGAGATTTAGTACAGGATTTCATTAAATTTGATTCAATAAATTTGGGTTTACCACAAAGTGAAAAAATCTCCGGGAAACTATCTGAGCTTTTAAGAATTTCAAGCGATATGAAAACAAAGAATAATTTAGATAATAAAATCACAAGATTAACAACATTTCTTTCTGATCAAAAGCTATCAAATAAACACATAAATAGATTCGAGATTGAGATGAGAGCTGCAATATTATTGGTTTCTCGTTTAATAGCAATTGGTCGTGCTCATCAATACATAAGAGTAAATCCTGATGATATTGATTTGAGTTATGACATAATACGTTTTCTTATTTTCAAGCTTGAAATTACAAAGATTAAAATCCTAAAGGAACTCTACTCAGTAGATGATGAGAAAATTTGGCGTAAAATCCCTAAAATGATATTTGACCAATCTACTCATGATCATCTCAGTGAAACTGCTTATGCACAATGGGAAGATGAACTTCCTGATTCATTTGAAGCACTCAAGAAACATCTCAATTGTAGCTCTAGACCTTTCGTATCTGCGATTTTAGGTTTTAGTGAGATTTATGGAGCTAAAAATGATATCTCAAAAATAAATTCCGATGATTTAAATTACATCCTAGAAGATTTCGAGAAAATGTTATTTGGTAACCTAAGTCCAATGATTATTGAGGAAAAGGGTATCAGTATTATTTTTACAGAAGATGGATTGAGATTACTTGGTAATATCTCCCAATGGGTTACTACAATTATTGTGAATAGGCTAGGCAAAGATGAATTTGTTCTTAATTATTCTTCGACAGTTCCAAGACAAATCTCCCTCTTATTGTTCATATCTTTTGTTGAAAGGATAAAATCAAATGAAAGTAAAATTAACATAAAACATATATTGAAATCAGTCTTGAAATGGACACAGCAATTAAAAAACCTCCCCGCATCATTAAGTTATAGTTAGAATTATTTTGGAAAGTGTTCATATCTTGGCAAAAGTGACTATAATTGGCATAACACATATTGATTCTGAAAGTCAAGATAAAGTATCCAGAATTCTTGAAAAAGTTAAACCTGATGCAGTTTGTTTGGAATTAGATGAATATCGATTAAAAGCGTTACTGGAAAATGAAACTACTGAATTGTCTACTAAACTTGAGACTATTAAGGATACTAATGATTCGTCTGTAGCAAAAGAGAAAGATGAAGAAGAAGAAACCCCATTCAATTATGAACAAAATTTCGCAACAGTTTTAGAGGATATTGGTTTTTTTGAGAGTGAATTAGCTCGTCTAACACAGACTGATCAACCCGGTAGGGAAATGCTGATTGCCTATAAATTAGCAAAAAAAATAAGTGCTGCTATATTTCTCATAGACAGATCTATACAAGATATAAGTAAAGTTCTCGAGGAAGAAGTGTCTGGAGAGGAAGCTGCAAAATTCCAACAACTTATTGACGAACTCATATACGATAAAAAAATAGTTGCTAAACCATTAAACCAAGATGATTTACCTCTAAGCGAACCACTAAAGAATTTTAATGAGCTAGAAGATGAGGAAGAAATTAATCTAAATGAAGTGATTGAGATTTTTAAAGATCAAGAATCACTCGAGTCAATATTATCTGTTTTTAATAGTAACTTTCCTCAATTATATTCCATACTTTTAGAAGATCGAAATGTCTACATGTCAAAACAAATACTCAAAGTAATTACGAAATATCATAATGTTGTCGTAGTTTTAGGCTATGGACATGTACAAGAAATTAGTAAAATCTTGAAAGAAACTAATGAAAACCTTTCAGTTGAGATTATGAACTAAATTCTTTACAGTTATCTAACGAATAACACGATCATCTACTTGGAAGTCTTCTCCACCCTGCCAAATAAATTGCATTTTACCATAAAGAGTATCGATATTCACGTTTGTTTTTGCACTTACTGGAAAAGTTTCTGGGAGCATTTGCATTTCTTCAACTAATTGCAACATTTTTGTTGCCATTTCTCTTCTCTCACCGGTGACATAGCTGTTTATTGCATCCTCAAATTTAAAAGAATCTTCAATCCAATCTTGTACTTCTTCTAGTTGTTCATTTTCTATTAAATCACTTTTAGATATAATATTTAATTGCGGATAAAAGAATCTCATTTGGACATTAAGTGATAACATCAATGAAGTTAGTAAACCATAAGGGGTTCGAGAAAGATTTGCATCCATCAAATTAACAAGAACACGTCTATCTCCACCTATTTGATTAGCAAAAATTATACCTGTCGATCGAAAAGCAAACAATTCCATTTGACCAGGAGTGTCAACCAAAAGAATGTCCGGCGATCCATCACTAATTTCCTCAAGAATGCCTTCAGATTGTGAAGTAATTAAATCAACAGCAGCAACTAATCCTCCATTCGGTCCGAGTTCAAATTCATTCATAAGTTCATTAATATCAATGTAAGCTCTCACATCAATATCAGGTGCATAAGGTAGTCTCAGAACTCCTGGATCCATATTCAATGTATTAACATTTATCTCGTTTAATTTCAAGTAATCAACTAATGTTGATGTAAGAAAGCTCTTTCCTGATCCCGCTGTTCCTACTATAAAAGCTGTGTACATAATTGCTTTACCTCACATACAATTTCATTCTGTTATAATCGTAATTTTGGGTTTCTTACCTTTAACTCCTCTCATACTTTTAATGATTTTAATCAATTCTTCCTCAACTTCCACTAGTATTTTCTCTTCCTCAGGTGAACAAGTAGTGGTTGCATGAATTTCAACTTCAATAATTCTCGTATCAGCTGTGCTATAACTCCTAGGATGAGTTTTAATATATACTGAAGGATATTTTTCTCGTACTGGACTGATAGAAGCTGCTAACTCACTTTCCGGTATATGATTAACAATTATTGATCGTTCAAACAAATGCTGGTTGTCTTCGGATGAAAAATACTTGACCATTTCGAAATCAAAAATTGATTTCATTTCCCGAGGTACTCCTGGAAGAGAGAAAACCATTGTGTTTTCTATTTTTAGTAATACCCCTGGTGCTGATCCCTCTCGATTCTGTAATGGAATTCCTCCTTCAGGAAGCATAGCCATTCTTTTTCTCTCTTCAGACAAATGTAACTCAAAATCTCTTTGCTTCTTAATATTCAGAATTCGTTGTTTTATTAATTCAAGTGCATCTGGATTGAGTTCTAATTTTTTATCCGCTGCTAATGCTACTGCTTCTAATGCGACATCATCGAATGTTGGACCCATTCCGCCTGATGTTATTATCATGTCTGGTTGTCTGTTTACTCCTTCTCTTATTGCTTGTTCCATCTCTTTGAGGTTATCTGCAATAGTAGTAATTCTCAAGATAACCCCTCCAATCGTTGAAATTCTTTTTCCAAGCCAATTTGCATTTGTATTGACAGTTTTTCCAATTAGAAGTTCATTTCCAAAACAAATGATTTCTACAGTAATCATCTAACTCACAACTTCATTTTCATAAAATAAAAGCATCAACAACCATTTGCCATTGTCTTGGTGCAGACATACGAACGCGTTTTACTTGAAGTATTTCTTTAACTTCTCTATTATTCTTTTGAATTTCTCTAGATAGATCAGCAACTATAATCTCTTCGGGATGTTCATCTTTGACAAATTCAAAGAAATGAATTATCCCCCCTGATTTCTTCAATACATTACAAGCAACATCAATGAACTCAATAGCATAACCAGGAAGATTCATAATTACTCTATCTGCAATATTGGAAAGGTTTTGCTCCTTCACAACTACTCGACTGTCTCCACAAAGTGGTTTAACTTCCCCTACTAGTTTGTTCAGTTTGATATTTTCTTGTAGTAAATTAATTGCTTCGGGATTTATATCAATAGCATACAATGTAGCATTCGTTTTTTTAGCAATTGGAATAACAAAAGGTCCAACACCGCAAAAGAGATCAACAATTACTTCATCAGATTTTACTTGTGTAGCAATTCGATTATGCTCCTCACTTAATCTAGGACTAAAATATGCTTTAGCGATATCTACAACTAATCTTGAACCATGTTCCTTGTAAATTGTTCTAGTTTTCTCTTCACCTGCTAGAAATTCAACAGGTCTAATTCTGTTAACTCCACTGATTTTTCCTGTCTTTACATACACTGATTTAATACTTGTATGAACATCTAAAATTGACTTGCCAATTAGATTCTTCTTCTCCCACAGCGGTTCTTGAATTTCAATAATTACAATATCTCCTATTGTATCAAAACTTCTTGGAGCCAAAACGAATTCTTCTTCACTTAATATTTCTTGCAAAATTTCCAAGTGGGATTTTGGGAGAATCCTCGCGTTTTCTAGTTGGTCATAATTAATAATGGAATGAATTACTCGTAATTCCTCTAACTCTCTCAATTCACTTTTCGTTAATTGC